>CAYJIQ010000028.1:8844-12043 GCA_964370275.1 uncultured Christensenellaceae bacterium | reverse complement strand
CCCTTATTATTGCCGAGTTTTGCTTCTTTTGATTTTAAAACATAATTGCTTAGTGCACTTTAGTTATTGTCAATGGATATCTTCTTTGCGCCGGGAAGTCTATACTCACTGCTGTATGAGCGATATAACTTTTGGTATCCCTCGCCGACATTTTGCTTTATGGAATCAACATAACCGTGCACGCCATAGTGCGATTCACGAAGCTGAATTATGCAAAGCGCGATGTTTGAGCAGTGGTCGGATATGCGCTCGAAGTCGGAGAGCATTTCCATGTATATAAACCCGAGCTCAGGTGTACACGTACCTTCGTTTAGTCTCAAAACATGCCTGTTTTTCAGCTCTAATCTCAGCGAATCTATAACATCTTCAAGCGGTTCAATCTGCCTAGCTATTTCAACATCGTCCTTCTCATACGCTTTTACCATAAGGTCTACTATGTTTGTCGTAGCTTCAAACATGACTTCAAACTCTGTTTTACACTGTTCTGAGAACGAGTAGTTGTTTGTGTACATGTCCCGTGTGAGGTGGCAAACGTGCATTGCATGGTCTCCGATTCGCTCAAAGTCGTCTATCAGCAACATGAGCTTGCCGACTTCTTTACCATCCGCCTTGGAAAATTCCTTACCGCTCAGTTTGACAAGGAAGCCCGCGAGCTCGTCTTCGTATCTATCAAGCGTCTTTTCGTCTGTCGCAATTTCTTTGTCCTTGTCCGCATTATATTCCTTAACTACGCCGATAACGTCGTTTACCATTTTTCTTGAAAGCTCGACCATCTTCTGGCTCAAGTGTCTGCACTGTTCAAGACCGAATGCAGGCTCTTGCAAAAATCTTACGTCGAGTATCGGTTTTTCGCTATCCTCTTCTCCTCTGATTGTTAGGCAGGCAAGCTTTTTGAGTTTTTCGGAGAAGGGCAGCAAGAGCAATGTCGCCGCAACGTTAAATACCGTGTGGATGATAGCGACGTCCGCCGGATTTACAACCTCACTCATAAACGCAAATTGGAATATTCCGTGCGCAACGTAGAACAAGACGAGGAAGATAATAGTTCCTATCAGGTTGAAGTACAGATGCACAAATGCCGCACGTTTTGCGCTTTTACTTGCGCCGATACACGAGATAAGTGCAGTAACACACGTTCCGATGTTTTGCCCGAAGATTATGGGGACGACCATACTAAACGACATCGCCCCCGTCACGGTCAGCGCTTGTAATATACCGACCGAGGCGGAAGAACTTTGTAATACCGCTGTTACCAACACGCCTAGAAGAACTCCGAGAATTGGGCTGCTAAACATCGTTAGAAGTCCTGCAAACTCAGGCGAATTTGCAAGCGGCTTCATAGCACTGCTCATCATGTCCATACCAATCATTAAAATTGCAAAGCCGACCATGATACCGCCGACATTGTGTTTCTTTTCGCTCTTTGCAAATAGCAAAAGCGCCACGCCGATCAGCGCTAAAATCGGTGCAAAGTTTGCAGGTTTTAGCATGCTTACCCAGATCGAATCGCCTTCTATTCCCGTCAGCGATATAATCCATGCTGTCGCCGTCGTTCCGACATTTGCACCCATGATTACGCTCACCGCCTGAGTAAGCGCCATTACTCCGGAGTTTACAAGACCTACGACGATAACCGTCGTCGCGGACGAGCTTTGGATGATCGCCGTAACTCCCGCACCAAACATAACGCCTTTAAGTTTGTTTCCTGTTGCACTTTCGAGCACTCGCTCCATTCGGCCTCCGCCGATTTTTTTAAGCTGCGTACTCATAACGTGCATTCCGTATAAGAAGAACGCAAGCCCCGCTACAAAAGACAAAATACTATATATATCCATGATTTTCCTCGCTTAATTGTTTTCTAACGTTTTTAGCATATCAAACAGCGCCTGAAGTTGCTCTGCGCTGTAAAATTCTATCTTTATCGCCCCTCTACTCTCGCTTCCCGAGATTGAAACCTTCGTTTCGAGTGCGACACCCAGTTCCTTTTCTGCATAGGTAAACTGCGCGGAATTTTTTTCCTTTTTTTCGGGCTGTTGCTTTGCCTCCAGCATCGACTTTACAAGAGCTTCTGTCTGCCTGACGCTCATAGAAAGTTCCATTACCTTTTGTGCGTTTTGTGTAATGAGTTCGTCGTCCTTCAATGGAAGGAGCGCACGAGCATGTCCTGCTGTGAGTTTTCCTGAAATAACATACTCTTCTACACACGAAGGGAGCGCTAGCAGTCTAAGCAAATTCGCCACCGCACTTCTTGAGTATGAAAGTCGCTCTGCGACCTCGTCCTGAGTTAGCGAATATTCGTCTATGAGCAACTTTATCGCCTTTGCCTCTTCGATCGGATTTAAGTCTTCCCTTTGGATGTTTTCTATGATAGCAACTTCGAGCGCCTGCTTTTCGTCAAAATCGCGGATTACTGCGGGAACGCTTTTTAGCCCCGCCATCCTTGCCGCACGAAAGCGACGTTCTCCCGCGATTATCTGATACCTGTCCCCTGTTTTTTTAAGCAAGAGTGGCTGCAAAACTCCGTGTATTTTTATCGACTCGCTAAGCTCTGAAATTTTGTCGTCGTCGAAGTGCTTTCTCGGCTGTTCTTTGTTTATGTCTATGTCGTTTACGCTTATATTTGTCTCTGCCTGTTGTGGTTCGGGGTCGCCCATAAGCGAAACAAGGCCTCTCCCGAGTCCCTTTGACTTATTTGCCATCCTTCACCTCCCTCGCAAGCACCTCTTCGCAAAGCTTTTTATATGCCTTTGCGCCCTTGCTCTTTTCGTCGTAGGTGTTAATTGGCTCTCCGTGGCTTGGCGCTTCTCCCAGCCTTACATTTCTTGGGATTACCGCCGTGTGTACCTTTTCGTCAAAAAAATTCTTCACCTCTGTAACAACCTGGTCTGAAAGGTTTGTCCTGTTGTCGTACATAGTAAGGACAACGCCTTCAAATTCAAGCGTCGGATTGATTCTTTGGCATACAAGTTTCACTGTGTTTACAAGTTGAGAAAGTCCTTCTAGTGCATAAAATTCGCACTGAATCGGAACGAGCACTTGGTCGCTTGCGGCAAGTGCGTTTAAAGTTAGTAACCCCAAAGAGGGCGGACTGTCTATTATTATAAATTCGTATTCGTCGCGAGCCTGCGCCACCGCTCTTGCTAAAATCGTCTCCCTTGCAACAAGCGAAACAAGCTCTATCTCCGCTCCTGCAAGGTCT
>CAYJIQ010000028.1:6985-8834 GCA_964370275.1 uncultured Christensenellaceae bacterium | reverse complement strand
TGGGACTATATATAGATTTTCGTAGTCTGTCTTAAGTGAAACCTCGCTTATCTGTGCCGAGTTCACCATAATGTCGTAAATTGTCTTATCGCACTCAGATTTATTCAGCCCAAGTCCCGTAGTCGCATTTCCCTGCGGGTCTATATCTATAATTAGAACCTTTTTTCCGAGTTCGGCAAGTGATGCGCTCAAGTTTATGGCAGTTGTCGTCTTTCCCACCCCGCCTTTTTGGTTTGCAATTGAAATAACTCTGCTCAAATCTTCCTACCTCCGATTACATTATATATTAATGTAATTTGTATGCTTATATTATACTTTAATATGCGTTTAAAAGGAAGTGTAAATTTGAAGAAATTAGCGTTTGATGCCGATAAATAGCGCAATATATAGATTGTGTAAATTTTATTTTACATAACAAAAGACGACGGCATTTACCGTCGCAATATAGATGCTATTTGTTTTTGATAAGATTTTATGTATTGAAGCTCAGATGTGCTCAGTTGACACCTTTTCTGTTGAAAACTGAAAATACAGTAAAAAAGAGTATTTTTATGTCTAACCATGCCGACATATTTCTTATATATTCAAGGTCTTTTTCCATTCTCTCTTCAAGCGCCAAACTTCCCCTGCCGTTAACCTGTGCAAGCCCCGTCATCCCTGGTTTGACAGTCAGCCGCTTTAGATGTTCTTCCTTTAAAAGTTTAACCTCTTGGGGAATAAACGGTCTTGGTCCTATAAAGCTCATCGTCCCTCTTAGTACGCAAAAGAGCTGCGGAAGCTCGTCTAAGCTCGAGCGCCTTAAAAACTTGCCTACTCTGGTCACTCTCGGGTCATTTTTTTGCTGGACAAATGGCTTTTTTTTGTTTTTGAACACTCGCCTGTCTATGTTCTTCTCTGCGTCCAGCTCCATCGTCCTCAGCTTTATGATTTTAAACAAATTGCCGTACCTGCCCACGCGCAGTTGGGTAAAGAAAACCGGTCCGGGCGAGTCGATTTTTATCGCTACAGCAATAAATGGAAGCACAATAATAAGCACAACAAGGCACATCAGCGAACAGAAAATATCTGCAACTCGCTTAAATACCCGATAGTATATGCTCTTTGATCTTTTGTTAACCTTCGAGCGTTTGAGCTTCTCTTTCATCTGCGGCTCAAACACACATCCGTATTTTGACATATTTCACACCAATGAGAGGACGCAACCGGACTAGTGCCGTTTGCGCCTTGCTCATTTCTTCACGTTTCTTTTGTAGTTTTTCTGGCTAAAATTCATCCGCATGTTTGGCGTCCGAAGCGTAAATCTTCTCGAGTGTTGCAGGCCCGGATACTCCGTCGTCGACAAGGTCGTTGTCAAGCTGGAACTTTTTGACGGCCGTTTCCGTCTTACTTCCAAACGAATCCGTCGCAACGTCTAAGCTTAGGTAGCCAAGCTCTATCAACCTAACCTGCAAAGAAAACACATCCTCGCCCTCGTCTCCGACCGAAAGTGTTACCGAAGTATCCGGAGTGGGCGACGCGCTCGGCGATGCCGTTTGTGTCGGTGTAGCAGTTGGCGCACTCGTCGGCGTTGCAGATGGCGTGCTTGTCGCCGCCGGTTGCGTAGAAGCCGGCGCGGCCGTCGCCGTTGGTGCAGGAGTCTGCGTTGAATCTTGGTTGCCGTTTGAGACAAGCAAAAACACGACCACTCCCACTATAATGGCGAGCACACTTATTGCCGCTATTCTCATGTTGCGCCTTCTGCGCCTTCTTGTTCTTAAACCCATATACTTACCCGTCTGCCTTATTGCACGTCCTTATTTTCATATTGCTCTTCTTGCGAGGAAGATTCTTGAGTGTTTTCCTGTAGTGT
>CAYJIQ010000028.1:0-6975 GCA_964370275.1 uncultured Christensenellaceae bacterium | reverse complement strand
CCTCGGCAATTCTCATAAGTCTTACACCCTGAGCAGCCCTTCCTATCCTTGAAACCTCGGCAGTGCTCATGCGGATGATTACGTTTTCGTCCGAAACGAGCATGAGGTCTTCCTCGCCGTTTGTCATGACCAGTCCGCACATTACGCCCGTCTTATCCGTAAGGTTTAGCGTCTTTATTCCGATTCCGCCACGAGTTTGCACTCTATATTCCTCTGCCGCAGTCCTCTTGCCATATCCATTTTCCGTTATGATGAGCACGTCTTTGTCCCCATGAATTGGGCACATGTCGACGACCCTGTCCGCATCTCTTAGCGCAATTCCACGCACGCCCGTCGCAGTTCTGCCCATCCTGCGCACATCCGACTCGCAGAATGTTATGGACATTCCGAATTTCGTTCCGATTATGACATTTTCGCCGTGCGTTACTTTAAACACGCGAACCAACCTGTCTTCTTCACGCAGTGTAAGCGCAATAATTCCGTTTTGGCGAATGTTTGCAAAATCTCCGAGATGTGTCTTTTTGACAACACCCATCTTTGTTATCATCATAAGATCGCAATCTTCGGCAAAATCCTCAACGGGGAAAACCGACGTTATCCGCTCTTCTGCATCAAGTTGCAGTAGATTTACGATAGCCGTTCCCTTTGCCTGTCTTCCTGCCTCGGGAATTTGGTAGCACTTTAGAGTATACACCCTACCCGTGTTGGTAAAGAACAGCAGTCTGTTGTGCGTCGAGGTTACAAACGCATCCTGAACGAAGTCCTCTTCTCTTGTGGAAAGTCCGGTAATTCCTCTTCCGCCTCTCCTTTGTGCTTTGTAGTTGTCCGTCGGAACTCGCTTTACATAGCCAAAGTGCGTAAGCGTGACCACCATGTCTTCCTCTTGGATGAGCTCTTCGTAATCAATTTCTGATTCATCGAAGGTTATCTGCGTGCGTCTTTCGTCTCCGTATTTAGCCGAAATTGCGAGCAGGTCTGTCTTTATTATGTCATCCACCATCGAAGGGGTTGAAAGAACACGGTTGAAATAGTCTATTTTATCCATAAGTTCTTTATATTCCGCCTGGAGTCTGTCGTGTTCAAGTCCGGTCAGCCTTTGCAGCTTCATGTCGAGTATCGCCTGTGCTTGGATTTCGGTAAACTCAAATCCTGCCATAAGCGATGCTCTCGCAGTAGCGCCGTCCTTTGATGCACGAATCGTCTCGATTATTTCGTCTATTACGTCTAGTGCGCGAAGCAAACCTTCTAAGATGTGCGCACGCTTCATCGCACGCTCAAGGTCATACTTTGTCCTGCGAACGATTATTTCTTGTTGATATTTTATATACTCTTTTAAGACCTCGAGAATGTTTAGGCACCTTGGCTCGCCGTTTACAAGCGCTATCATGATAGTTCCGAAGGTGGTCTGCATCTGTGTGTGTTTGTATAGTCTGTTTAGCACAACATTTGCGTTCGCTCCTCGTTTTAGGTCGATAACGACGCGCATTCCCGTCTTATCCGATTCGTCGTTGCAGTTTGAAATCCCCTCTATTCGCTTGTCGTTTGCAAGCTCCCTTATGTTTGTAACTAGGGTTTCCTTGTTCACTTGATAGGGAATTTCCGTTATGACGATGCGCTCGCTGTCCTTCTCTTGTTCGATTTCAGCCTTTGCTCTGAGGCGAATCTTGCCCCTTCCCGTTCTGTATGCTTGGCGAATTCCCGAAACGCCCATGATTAGCCCGCCTGTGGGAAAGTCGGGCCCCGGGATAATTTCCATCAGCTCTTCTACGTTCATCTCGGGATTGTCTATTAGCGCAACCGTTCCCGCTACAACTTCGACTAAATTATGCGGAGGAATGTTTGTCGCCATACCAACCGCTATTCCGCCTGAACCATTTACGAGAAGGTTTGGATACCTCGAGGGCAATGTAACGGGTTGTTCGAGTGAATCGTCAAAGTTCGGGTAAAAATCTACCGTCTCTTTGTCTATATCCGCAAGCATTTCCATGGAAATTTTTGCGAGCCTCGCTTCTGTGTACCTCATCGCCGCCGCACCGTCGCCATCGACCGAGCCGAAGTTTCCGTGTCCGTCTACGAGAAGGTAGCGAGTCGAAAAATCCTGCGCCATTCTTACGAGCGAGTCGTAAATAGCGGTGTCTCCATGCGGATGGTATTTACCAAGCACATCTCCGACGATACGCGCACACTTTTTATACGCCTTGTCCGGGGTCAGCCCGAGTTCGCCCATAGAGTAAAGTATCCGACGATGTACGGGTTTAAGCCCGTCTCGCACGTCGGGCAATGCCCTGTTTATTATGACCGCCATGGCATATGAGATAAACGATTTTTTTATCTCCTCGCCCAGGTCTACGGGAATTACCCGTGAAGTATTTAGCTCGTTGCCTGTTTCGTGTTCCAAATTCTACCTCCGTTGTACTGCTCGGTTTTGTCTAAGTTTGCTACCAAAATTATGTCTTATAGATTTTTGGCGGATTTAGGTCGTGTGGCGTAAGCATAACGCACATTTCCTCATTCCATTCTTGCGCCACGCGCATACTATCAAATGTCACCTCGACATCTTCTGTGTTAAGCCCTCTTTTTATGTTCCTGAGTTGCTGTGCACTGTGCAGGGCAAGCTCTCTTTCCTTTTCCGCTTCAATCCCAGCTCCATCTAATACGAAAACTTTCAGCGGTAAATTGTAGTTGTCAATTTTGTTCATATAGTTTCCTTTGTATTTATTTCACGCATTCTTGCACGCTCCCTTGCCTCGTCGTCGTTTGAGAGGTCACGCACAAAGTGGGTTGCATTTTTGATTTCGTTTACATTTGTGTTTTCAAGCATTTCAAGATCCTCCTCGCTCCAGGCATCCATAAGCCAAAGCTCCGTGAAATTAGATATCAAGACTTGAAACGAGCGAACTGTGTTCCTCTATAAATTCTCTTCTGGGCTCGACATTTTCTCCCATCAATATGGTAAAAAGTTCGTCCGCTTCGATAGCATTTTCGAGCGAAACTTGTAAGAGTACGCGCTTTTGCGGGTCCATCGTAGTGTCGGAAAGCTGTTCTTTGTTCATCTCGCCAAGTCCTTTGTAGCGCTGAACCGTGACACCCTCGCCCATCTCGGCAAGGCACTTTGCCTGCTCCTCATCGCCGTATGTGTACTTTACGTTTTTGCCCTTTGTGTTCTTAAAGAGCGGCGGTTGCGCTATGTATACATGACCTTCCTCTATAAGTGGCTTCATGTAGCGGTAAAGGAAAGTGAGAAGAAGCGTTCTAATGTGCGAGCCATCTACATCCGCGTCCGTCATGCAAATTATCTTGTCATATCTAAGCTTTTCAACGTCGAACTCGTCTCCGATACCCGTTCCGAAGGCGGTTATCATCGCGCGAATCTCGTTGTTTGAAAGAACCTTGTCAAAACGCGTCTTTTCTACGTTTAAGATTTTGCCTCTTAGCGGCAAAATCGCCTGGTACCTTCTGTCTCGTCCGCCCTTTGCACTTCCTCCGGCAGAGTCTCCTTCGACGATAAATATTTCACGCTTGGAGACATCCTTGTCCGTGCAATCCGCAAGTTTGCCGGGCATTCCGCCCATTCCCGATTGCTTTCTCGTTACTTCCCTGGCTTTTCTTGCTGCTTCACGAGCGCGCTTTGCAAGCAGGCACTTGTCTATCACGACCTTTGCTACCCTCGGATTTTCCTCTAGGTATACAGCAAGCCCGCTGCTTACAACCGATTCTACCATAGTTCTCATGACAGAATTGCCGAGCTTTGTCTTTGTCTGTCCCTCAAACTGCGGTTCGGGCAACTTTACGCTTATTATCGCAGTCAAGCCTTCTCTTATGTCCTCACCGGTTAGGTTGTCTTCGTTTTGCTTTAAGATGTTGTTTTTTCTGGCATAGTCATTTACGACCTTTGTAAGCGCAGAGCGAAATCCCGTCTCGTGGCTTCCGCCTTCGTGTGTGGAAATGTTGTTTGCAAACGAGTGAATAGTTTCCGTATAGCTCTCGCTGTACTGCATCGCAACCTCGACAGTGTATAGATCGTCCTCATTAACAAGGTATACCGTCTCGTCTACAAGCGGCGTCTTGTTTTTGTTTAGGTATTCGACAAACGATTTTATTCCGCCTTCGAAGCAGTAGTTGTGGCTGATGTGCTTTTCGGTACGCATATCTGTAATGGTGATGCTTATGCCCTTGTTCAAAAACGCCATTTCACGAAAGCGCACTCTGAGCGTGTCATAATCAAACTTTGTCGTTTCAAAAATTTCGTGGTCGGGCACAAACTTAATCTGCGTTCCCGATACATCCGATTCACCTACAACGGCAATTTCGCCGAGCGGGTTTCCCCTTTCAAACTCCATCCTGTGCAGCTGCCCGTCTCTACACACCGTTGCTTCGAGGTGGCTTGAAAGTGCATTTACGACCGAAACACCAACTCCGTGAAGTCCGCCCGAAACTTTATAGCCGTTTCCGCCAAACTTTCCGCCGGCATGAAGCTTTGTTAGCGCAACTTCAAGCGAAGAAATGCCCATTGTCGGGTGCATGCCCACGGGAATACCTCTTCCGTCATCTTTAACAGTGATCGAACCGTCTTCGTTTATCGTAACTTTTATTTCCTTGCAAAAGCCCGCCATGGCTTCGTCTATTGAGTTGTCTACAATTTCGTATACGAGATGGTGCAATCCTCTCTTGTCTGTTGAACCGATATACATCCCCGGACGCTTTCTTACCGGCTCAAGACCTTCAAGGACCTGGATTTGACTTTCATCATAGCTTTGATTGCTCATTTATTTCTCCTAATGTAAAAGTTAGAAAGTCTGTCGCTTCCTATTATAATACTTCTATTAATTATACACTATTTTTGCGGATTTGAAAAGTATTATTTTATTAATAAAAACGCTATCAGTTTTAATTTTTGCGTATTTGTAGTATAATCAAGTTAAATATAATATTAAGCATTATTTGCAAAAGGAGAAAACATGAATACAGGAAAAGAACTTACACTAACCATAACAGTTCAGGAAGAACAGCTCGCTTCAAACGTCGGAAGCGGACTTGCAGGGCATGTCTACCGTCGGCACGCACCTTGATGTAAAACATCTTGCGGCAACACCCATCGGGATGAAGGTTAGCGCAACCGCAAAGCTTCTCGAGGTCGACAAAAGAAGGCTTGTTTTTGAAATCACAGCCAGCGACGAAAGGCAACTTATCGGCAAGGGAACTCACGAGAGATTCATTGTAAACTCAGAGAAATTTACGGCTAAAGCGGATGGCAAGCTCGATGCATAATACGCTCAATTGCACATGCACAGCACGATGTCTGACGGCACAGACAGCCCCGAAGCCCTCGCCCGACTTTGCGTTCAAAAGGGAATAGCTTTTGCCGCTCTAACCGACCACGACACCGCCGCTGGAGTTGACAAATTCTCCTGCGACGGACTTAAAACGATAACGGGAATTGAGTGGAACGTTGAATATTACGGCGAGGAGCTTCACATTTTAGGCTACGGCTTTGACCCGGCTCATCCGGCGCTTACCGAAGCAATGCTTGAGATGAAGCACAACAGGGAACACCGCGCCATAAAGATTGTCGAAAAATTGATAGACGGCGGATACGACATTTCCCTAGGCGAAGTTAGAGAAAAGGCACGAGGAATTGTAATCGGCAGACCACACATAGGAATGGTTCTCGTAGACAAAGGATATGCACCCACACTGCGAGATGCATTTGACAATTTTCTCGTAAAGGGCACTCCCGGCTATTATACGCGCATAAAAATACCGTCTAAGCGTGTCATGGAAATAACACGCCAAGCCGGAGGAGTTTGCGTCATGGCACACCCGGGAGTTACAGCCGACCCCGACCTGCGCTCTTTGCTCAAAAGACTTTGCGACGAGGGTCTTTCGGGTATGGAAATATATTACACCTCGCACACAGACGAGGAGATTTTACATTACGAAAAATTAGCCAGAGAGTTTTCGCTTTTCGCCACAAGAGGAAGCGACTATCACGGCTACGCAAGAAGCGAAATCTCGCTTGGTTGCGAACATAGAAGTTCCGACCTGCTTGAGCAGGGCGTGCAAAAACTGCTTGAATTATAATTTATTCACCGCGCGCGTATATACATGCGCAAGATATTTGAATATTCAGCTCCTTCAAACGTTTCTAAGTTATCCACTTTATCCACAAGTTGTTCACAACACTGCAATAATCCAGTGTTTTTATGTGGATAACTTGCCAAAGTTATCCACACTATCCACATTCTTATGCTTATATTCACTATTTCGGGGTAAATTCAACAGTGAATATACCCACAAGCGATGAATTTATGCGATGTCACGAATGAGCAATCTATCTGCTATCAGAGCGATAAATTCTCCATTTGTGGGTCTATCTGCCTTTGTATAAATATCGTATCCAAACAAAGTGTTGATGTTTTCAATCTTGCCACGTTGCCAAGCAACCTCTATTGCGTGCCTTATCGCACGTTCAACTTTGCTGGGTGTTGTGTCAAAAATTTCACCTATTCCCGGGTAGAGTTCCTTTGTAATGCTGTTTATTATGTCGGGATTTTTAACCGCAAGTTTTATCGCCTCGCGCAAAAATTGGTAACCTTTTATATGTGCGGGAATGCCGATTGTCAAAAATACATTTGTTATCTGTTCGTCGAGCGAGCGACTCTTAACTGCCGGTAAGCTTTGAGTTATTCTCACCGTTCTCATGTCAAAGAGGTCGAGCACGCGCTTATAGAGAAGGTCCATGTCAAAGGGCTTTAGCATAAAATATTTTGCCCCAAGGTTCATGGCACGCGCAACCGTATTCTCTTGACCCATAGCGGAAAGCACTATTGTCTCGGGCAATTTTGTAAATTTCCCCCCAAAAAGTTGTTCAAGCAAGCTAAATCCATCCTGGCCGGGCACTATTAGATCCATTATTAGAGCATCAGGTTCTGTTATCCTTATCATTTCGAGCGCCTCTTTCGCATCGGTTGCAAC
>CAYJIQ010000027.1:9144-12344 GCA_964370275.1 uncultured Christensenellaceae bacterium | reverse complement strand
TCACTCGGCAACGGCACTACCGATACAGTCGTCTCTGCAACATGGTCTGCCGCACAGCGCTGAATTGCCATCGAAAGCACGTAGCGAGCCTTCTTGTCTGCCTCGTTTTTAGCCTTCATCTCTATGTCTCGTAGCATAACAGCCATATCGTGACGTGCTTCGTATTCGACCTTTTCCATTAAGATCGCCTTAGCTTCGTCTGTCGTCATGCCCGAAACCTTTTCAAGTTCCTCAAGCTGCTTATTTAGCGTCTGTGCAATGTCTTCCTTCGCCTTTGTCGCTTCCTTCAAGCTCTTGTTAAGCTGTTCTTCTTTTTGATCACATGCATCAATTTTTTTGTCAATAGTTTCCTCTCGCTGTTGCAATCTGCGCTCAGTGCGCTGAAACTCGTTTCTACGCTCCTTGCTTTCGCGGTCGAGTTCGCCGCGCATCTTGTGAACTTCTTCTTTTGCTTCAAGAACAGTCTCTTTTCTGATTGCTTCCGCTCTTTTTTGCGCGTCTTCAAGCAGGTTCTTAACAGTCTCTTCAGCACTTCCGATAGTTTTTTCAGCAACGTTTTTTCTGTATTTCACACCTACAAAAAAACCGACTGCAAGCATTGCGATACCGATAACTATGGGTATTATTACTTCTGTCATATGTCCTAGCGTTCCCCTTTCCGCCCATATGGGCAATTTCTCTAAAATTTTAATTTCAATAGAATATACTTTCCTATATCTATATCATTTTATATGTATTTGCTCTCTTTGTCAAATTTTATTTGTTCCTCGCGTCAAATACCTGTATACGGTTTGTAAATCGCTTGCATACAATATCCATTTTATGTTATGATATTTACGGCTGTTATAGCCAATTTTTTAGGAGAAAAAAATGAGCAGACGCAAAATTAAAAGATACACCGACGATTCCGAAAGAAAACCACTTTCTCACAATATACCGTTTGACCAAGAATTAACCGAATTTCTTCACACGCCCGACCCTGCCGATGCTACGACGACCGACAACACAGGGCTTGTTGAAATAGTTGAAGTACAAACAGATCAAGCAAGCATTGCCAGATCGGAGTTTGTTAAAACAGACGCCCCTCCGCCCGAAACCGCTGCCATGCAAGCAGACAAACTGAATGCCGAAAACAGCGAAGAGGATGCCGCTATGGAGAGCTTTGACATAAAGACCAACGAAACCCCCGAGCAAACCTCGACACCCAAAAAACAAAAGGCGAAACCGAAACTGACTGCAAAAAAGATTTTCCTCATCGACTTTGGAGTTCTTCTCGTTGCGCTCACGATTTTTGCGTATTTTCACCATATAAACCCAATTCGCCCGGACGTAACGGGAGTTGCTCTTCCTGCTCCCGTATCCACCCCTTCGCCAACGCCCGAACCGACTCCCACACAAGCGCTTCTTGTCGCCCCGCTTGCAGACGGTTCTCTTCCCGAGCCAACCGCCGAAGCGACGCCCGAAGTCATAGACGACGGAACATGGCGCTCTAAGTGGCCCGAAAAGTTCGGCGAGCTTGAAATAACGGACACGACGTATAAGAGCGAAAATATAAATATAACGTACACCGAAAACGTTATTCAAAACGAGTCGGGGCACGACATAAGATATCACCTTGTGGATATTTACATCACCGAGCTTAAATACTTTACATCTCCCATGGCTTCGGGCGACGTTTTCGGCTCGAGCAATCCGTATACCATGGAGGAGCTTTCGGTTATGAGCAACTCGATCGTTGCAATAAACGACGACCATGCCGGTTCAAGAGGTTCTGGCGTAGTCGTGCGAGACGGCGTTCTCTACCGTGAAAGCATTTTCGAGGATGTCTGCGTGCTGTATCACGACGGCACGATGGTAACCTTCCCCGAAGACAGCTTTGAAATTGAATCCATAACAGATTCGGGCGCATGGCAAGCTTGGTCTTTTGGGCCCGAGCTGCTCCTAGGCGGACTTCCCATGACCGAGTTTAACACCACCGTCCCCACCGCAAACCCAAGAACGGCTGTGGGATACTACGAACCCGGTCACTACTGCTTTGTTGTCGTCGACGGAAGGTTGGGTTCTGAATCTGTGGGTATGACGATGGAGGAACTTTCTCAGCTTATGTTTGACCTGGGTTGTTCCACGGCTTATAATCTCGACGGTGGCGGAACTTCTCAGATGACGCTTTATGGCGAGACGATCAGCGTTCCTGCAGAAACTCCAAGAAAGCCTCACGGCATTTTAAGCATTGCGGAGGTGGAATAATATGAGAAACAAACTAAAAATGTTTTTTGCGCAAGCCTGCATGATTTTGGGAATTATGATGCTCACTTTTTACGTTACAGATTTGTTTAATTCAGCGGGCGAGTTTATAGACAATGACATTACAAAAACTCTGCTTGCCCTGTTTAGCGTGTGCGCAATAGGACTTGGTGCGATGACAGTAATAGATAAGTATAAAAAATAGAGGGAAATGAATGGAAAAAACATGTGGACTATCGAGCAACGAAGTTCAAGAAAAGGTTAGGCAAGGAAAGGTCAACGCCGCCTCAAAGTCTATGACAAAGCCGATTTCTAAAATAATAACCGACAATGTATTTACGCTCTTTAACGCGATAAACCTTGCACTTTTTGTGCTCGTACTTGTTGCAGGCAGCCCGAAAAACGGTCTTTTTATGCTGATTATCGGTGCAAATATATTTATCGGAATTGTTCAGGAAATCCGAGCGAAACAAGTTATAGACAAGCTTCGGGTTCTAACCGAGCCCCATACTACCGTTATTAGGGACGGCAAGGAACAAGAGATTGCGTCTCACAGCCTCGTCCAGGGCGATGTCTTTATTCCTCAACCGGGAGCTCAGATTGTCGTCGATGGAACTGTTCTTGAGAGCGAAAACCTCGAAGTAGACGAATCTCTGCTTACGGGCGAAAGTCACTCGGTCATAAAGCACGTTGGCGACACGCTTTTTTCGGGAAGTTATGTAGTCGCCGGCAGAGGCATCGCAACAGCAACGGCTGTCGGCGAGGAGTGCTATGCCGGTAAGCTCACAAAAGAAGCAAAAAACTTCACCCCTGTCCGCTCCGAAATCATGACCACGTTAAAAAAGATTATAAAGTTTGTCACTTTTGTAATCACGCCGGTGGGAGTGCTTCTCTTTATCTCTCAGCTTTTTAGAAGCGGCGAAAGCTGGCAAGATGTTGCCGTTTCGACAACCGCT
>CAYJIQ010000027.1:6361-9134 GCA_964370275.1 uncultured Christensenellaceae bacterium | reverse complement strand
ATGATTCCCGAGGGACTTGTGTTGCTTACAAGCGTTGCATTTGCTGTGGGCATGATAAAACTTGCCGTAAAGAGAACTGTCGTCCAAGAATCGCCCGGCATAGAGATGCTAGCAAGGGTAGACGTACTTTGCCTTGACAAAACGGGGACACTTACAAAAGGCGTGCTCAGCGTAGACGAAGTTTCCTACCAAACCGAGGAAACAAAGTTTGCAGACGACTGCATTGCGGCAGTTTGCCACGCATTCCCCGACAAAAACGCCACATCTCAGGCTCTTTGCAACAGGTTTACCAACGTTCCCGATTGGAAGATTATTAGAGGTGTTCCCTTCTCATCTGCGAGAAAGTGGAGCGGAGCACAGTTTGAAAACACAAGTTTGATCATGGGCGCGCCCGAATTTTTGCTTGAAGACACGCATCCGCTCAGGCTCATCTCATCCGAGCACGCAAAAAGCGGACTTCGCGTTATTTTGGTTGCGCAAGTTGGCGGTTTTAGCGAGAGTAACTACGTGGGCGAGGTTTCGCCGCTTGCAATCCTAACGATTTTTGACGACATCAAAGAGGATGCAGAAAAAACGCTCTCATATTTTAAATCGCAGGGAGTTGCGATAAAGATTATCTCGGGAGACAATCCCGTTACCGTTTCAAATGTTGCGGCAAGAGTTGGTCTTGAAAATGCGGACAAATATATCGACACTTCGACACTTTCGGACGAAGAACTGGCTAAAAAATGCGAAGATTACAGTGTGTTTGGCAGAGTTTCTCCTTCGCAGAAAAAAGTGCTCGTAAATGCACTAAAGCAAAGAGAGCATGTTGTCGCCATGACGGGAGACGGAACAAACGACGTCGCGGCGCTTCAGGCTTCAAACTGCGGAATTGCTATGGCTTCGGGAACGGACGCCGCCAGAGGCGTGGCACAAATCGTGCTTCTCGACTCAGACTTCAGCTCTCTACCTTCTGTAGTTGCCGAGGGCAGGCGTGTTATAAACAACATAGAAAGGGTCGCATCCCTCTTCCTCGTAAAGACGATGTTTTCCATGATGCTATGTGTAGCCTTTATTATTCTGGGACAAAAGTATCCCTTTGAACCGCTTCACCTTTCACTTATCAGTACATCTTGCGTTGGCATCCCATCGTTTTTCCTAGCACTCGAACCAAACAACACGAGGGCTGTTCCCGGATTTTTGCGCAAAGTTTTGGCCCGCGCATTTCCGGCGGCGCTCAGCGTGACCGTCTGTGTTATCATAGTCGAAATCATGATGCTCGGTGGAATGTTTACGAAGGAAGTTGCAACTACGCTCGATCTATTTATTCTCTTTACCGCCTCGTTTACGACGCTCGTTTCAGTGTGTATACCTGTTAATCCGCTCAGAATCGGGCTTATGGTTTTAGGCGCGGGAGCCTTTGCCTTGGCTGTCGCATTTATGCCTTGGTTTTTTGACATCGCGCCCATTCCCTCAGACCTTTTCCTCCAAACAGCAGGTCTTTGCGGGCTCACACTTTCGCTTATCTTGCTCATAAAACGCTTCCTTATGCAGTGGTTTGCAAAACATCCATTGTTAAAGCAGTTGCATAAAATGACAAAGTAATACTAATTAGCACCTATAGTTTTTATAAACGCCACAATAAAAAAATGCCCTGCGTCAATACTCAGACGAAGGGCATTTTTTTATTATAACTATTTCTCGTTGGGATAAACAATTCCCCAATCGGCACGCAACCTGTCCATAAACTCCATAACTTCAATCGTCTTTGCGTGTGGCGCCTGCTCGCATTCAATCTTGCCCTCTCTTATACACTCCTTCGCCGCTCTTACCTGATATTCAAAGCCCGTAATCTGCTCGGGTGTATGGATTTTTTCTACAAGTTCCCTGTCCTTGGTATAAACCTCTATCACGTCTATGTTATTGATGTTCTTTGCTACGATAAAGCCCTCAGACCCGTAGATGATTCCGTATTGATCCGTACCTGCAACCGCAGAGCATTGCAATGAAGCAAGCTTGTCGTCTTTATACTTTAATATCATCGAAGCCGCCATGTCCACACCCGTTTCAAATTTCGTACACGTGCTTATAACTTCTTTGACATCCAACCCAAAATACATGTCCGCAAAATTGATGACATATACGCCAAGGTCAAGAAGCACACCTCCGGCAAGCTCGGGGCTTTTCATCCTGTTTTTTTCTCGCAAATAGTAGCCGAGGTTGCAGGTGAGCGACTCCACCTTGCCTATTTTTCCTTCTTTTAATAGGTCGCTTAAAATCATGCGCGAGGGCATGTATCTCGTCCAAATCGCCTCGGCACAATACACATTCTTCTCTCTGGCAAAGTCGATAACCTCTCTTGCCTGCGCTGCGTTTTGCATGAACGCCTTTTCGCACAAAATCGACTTTCCGTGAGAAATCGCAAGCATCGCATGCTCACGGTGATGTGAGTGCGGAGTTGCTATATATACTAAATCCACAGCGTCATCTTGAACCAGTTCTTCGTAGCTTGCGTATGCCTTCTTAGCACCGTGTTCCTTTGCAAATGCCTTTGCTCGAGATTCTTCCCTCGCTCCCACCGCATATAAACACGCATCATCCATGCCGCTTAGCGTCTTTGCCATTTTTCCTGCGATGTTGCCGGCTCCAATAATTGCTACATTCATATTGTATACTCCTTTGATGTTAAGAAACGGGCTGAGGTATCAGCGTCGTTTCTCCGTTTTCTGTAGGTTCGGGATCCGGTGTCGGATCTGTGCCGGGCGACGGTTCGGGTTCAGGCTCCGGCTCG
>CAYJIQ010000027.1:0-6351 GCA_964370275.1 uncultured Christensenellaceae bacterium | reverse complement strand
TTCAATCCCCGTGTTTATCGTGAGCGTCATCTTCGTTCCCGGTGCAACGACGGAGTTCGCCCTTTGAGACTGCATAAACACCGTGTCCGCCGCCGTAAGTTCCGAAACGCCCTCTTCGTAGACGATTTCAAACTTGTATCCGTAGCCCGCAAGGTCTATTTCTGTCTTGCTCATTCCCGTGAAATTCGGAACGGTGACGGATGTTTTTACAGGAACGTACTTTAATTTTATAGTATCGCCTTGCTCTATCTGAATGCCCGGCTCTACACTTTGCCACCAAACTTCCCCCGGAAGTCTGCCCTCAGACTCCTCTTCTTCAAATATCGGGACTATTCCAAGTTCGTCGCACATGGCAATCGCATCCTCACGCGTTATCACATCTGCGTAGCTAAGCCCCTTCAAAGCCACAAAGTCGGGAACGTATATGATATTGCCCGCCGACACGACGATGCTTATCGAAGTGCTTATTCCTATGGTCGTGTTTTCCTTATTTTGTGACAAAATCGAACCTTTTGGCTGGCTTGAAGGCGTATATGTCGAATAGATTTTTATGCTTGCGCCCTTCTCGTTTACCTCCATCGCCCACGCTTTTATCGAATCTTCGCTCTGACCGACGTATGATTGAAGCAAAAACTCATTTCCGAGCGAATAGGTTAGCGTTATAATTTCACCTTCGACATAGTGCGTGCCCGACTCCTCAGACTGAGAAATAAGCCTTCCTTCGTCCGAACCTGAATATCGTTCCTCTATGGTTGTCATGATTCCAAGGTTTCCGGCAACCGCTGCACCCTCTTCTCTTGTGTATTGCGCAAAGTTGGGGATAATACTCTCTCTTCCAAGCGATACGACAAGCTTTACGGTATCTCCACCTTGGATTACCTGCTCGGCTTTTATATCCTGCGAAATTATCGTGTCCTTTGGCATGTCCTCGTCATAAACATGTGAAATATCGAGGATTATGTTATTTTCCTCCGCAAACTCCTGTGCATCTTCGACGCTCATCGTCGTAAAATCGGGAAGTGTTACAGGCCCTGTATTTTCAGATCCGTTTGAAAATGTTATGTATACGGGAGTGTCTCTGCGCACCTCTGCGCCCACGACAGTTTCGTCGTTTACGGTATATCCGATTACCTTTCCAAGCTCGACGGTATCGCTGTACTCAGAAGTTATTCTCACCTTCGACATGTGGTTTTGTTCCGCCCAAGCTTCAACCTCGTTTCTGCTCATGGTAGCAAAGTCGGGAAGTGTGACGATAACGCTCAGGTCGGGCCCCTGCGAAAGTTCGATTTCAAGGAAAGTTCCCGAAGGCAAACTCTCTCCTGCGCCCGGACTCTGAGACATAACGATGTTTGCCTCAATATCGTCGCTGTATGTTTCGACATATCGTACGATGGAATTGTTTTCAGATGCCCATAAATCAACATTTGTTTTCGTCCAACCCATCATGTCGGGAAGTGTTGCGCTGTTTGCGCCCGAAATCAAAATTATAGTTACAACAATGGCGACAATCACCACTCCACCTGCGATGAGAGCATACAACATCGGCTTGGGCTTATTTGAGTTTGTCGTCGAAATCTTTGGTTCGGGTGGTTTAAACCCGCTTCTTTGTTCAAAACTCATATCGTTAACGGAGGGTGTTTGTTTGTTTTGAACACTCCGTCGGTTTTGCTCATTTTGTACCGGCATGTTTGCGCCTACTGGCTTGTTTTGCATGGGAACATTTGTGACGTGATGTTCGCTTTGCACGGGAACACCGAGTCGCATTTCGCCATCGTCGCGGTTTTGCATTGCACTTTGTGAAGGCATCTGTTGCGACGGTTGTTTTGACACGCTCTGCTGTGTCTGTTGTTGCTGAGACTGCGGTTTGGGCGCCTCGCCTGTGGTTTTTTTCGTATAATTATCAAAAAAGTTGTTATTCATTACAGTTTCCATTCTAATTATTGCTTAACATTTGAGAACAATCTTTGAGTATTTTATCATATTTTGCGAAGTTCTGCAATCGGTTGGTTTTGCGTTTTTATTACATCCGTATACGCAATAATGCGGGCGGAGAGTATCCGCCCGACAATACATATATGCGTTGTTTAAATCATCAATTTGCAATATCCTGCTTCTTGAAGGCGAACAGGGAGAGCACGACTCCAACGACCGTCAGCGCGAGCAACATGATAACTCCCGTCGT
Organism: uncultured Christensenellaceae bacterium; assembly: GCA_964370275.1. GTDB lineage: Bacteria > Bacillota > Clostridia > Christensenellales > Christensenellaceae > CAYJIQ01. The sequence continues at coordinate 4,169 of CAYJIQ010000027.1, read as the reverse complement.
GATTTCTAGGTTCATATTTCCGTATCGGTTGAGCTCCGTTATCATAGAATCGTCCCAGCCGTACTGATTCACAGACGGGTAGAAATCGTAGAGATTTACGTAGGGTACGGGAGTGTACGCTATCCACTTGGAACCCATTACCGAGTAGCCGAACATAGAGAGGAGCAGCGTTGAACCGACGAGGAATACACCGGGGATTGCGATGGAAACCGCCATGTTCTTTACGAGGGTGGAAAGCATGAATGCGAATGTATATCCAAAGACAACCGTCACCGAGCATACGAGTATGCGCTCTATCATCATGCCGAAGAAGGCAATCTCTCCGCTACCCGTAAAATTGGGGTTTGCGTAGTCTTCAAATCCGAGCACAAGCCCGTTTGCAATTATGTTTAAAATCATACCCGCAAGGTATGTGATGTACACTATTTTCAGCCCTGCGATGTATTTTGACATGAGCACCTTAGTTCTTGACCTCGGTCTTATCATGAGCAGTCTTATCGTGCCCGTCTGGAACTCGGACGCTATGGAAAAACCGCCGATTAGCACGCCGAAGAATGCGACGATTACCGAGTAAGAGAGGTTGGAGTTTACCGCATTTCTTGCACCGGCAGGCACGTATTCCATGTCGGGAGTGTTTGCGGCGAGCGAGTTCTCTGCCTTTTGGATCGCGAGGTCATATTCGGCTATGCGTGCATTCATCATTTCGACGTATGCGGCGTAAGAACCGTACTCCTGAATATAGGCGGGTTCTTCCATGAACTCTTCTTCGTCCATGATTTCCGTGCTGTTTTTGCTTCCAAGAGCCTGTTCATATCTGCTTATTGCGGTGTTTTGCCAGTCATCCGAATAGGGCTCTATCTGCATATCCTTGCGCAACTGCCAGATGGGTATGGTGATTTCGTTGATATAGTCGATCTCCTGCTGTGCCCACTCTATCTCCATCGAGAGGTATTCTTCCTCGGCGGGATTTTCGATTATCGTCTTTTCAAGAGTTTCTATGCGCGCTTCTATCTCGGAAATTTGCGCGGCGCTCGATTCTATCATGAGGTCACAGTACTCCGAGAAATTATTGGTTTGCACGACGTCTATATATCTATCATAAAGCGCCTGTGTTTCCGCTAATTTTTCAGCTTTTGCCGTCGCGTCCAGCTCTAAGTAGTCGCTTGACAGCACTTCGGGGTCTCTGTAAATCCTTACGGAGATACCTTCTACAAATGCGTCAAGGTTTGCCTCGGGCACGTCCGCCTGCAACAGGTACAGGTCTTCAACCACGGTGGTCGATCTCCACATAAGTTCGTATCTGTAGTCCTCGTATGTTGTAATGTACTGCGCAAAGCTCAAATAGTGGTCGAGAAAAAGCTGCATGACCTCTGTTGCGTAGTCTTTGGCTATCTGCGTGGTCATATAGTCAAATCCGTTCTCGAGTTGCTGTTGCATATCCACGATTTCGTAATAAAACGGATTTTCCGCAGTAACAGTCACGCCGTCTATCGTTACGCTTTCGCCCGAACCGCTATAGCCCATATCCATACTTGCATATTCGTATTCGTACATGGGCATTATTCCGCCGTTGCCATAATCGTCCTCGGGCGAAAGTGCCGTCATTATGGGACTTAAAACACTAAGCAATAGCACGATAACTCCCGTTATCAGTATAAATTTTGATTTTAGCGTATTTGCCATTTCTCTTATTATCTGTTTTGGAAAACTCATACTTACACCTCCTTATGATATCTGGTCTTTTGTGCCCGTCGTCATGGATATAAAATCCTGTTCGAGCGACCGCTGTTCTCTGTTAACCGCAAAAATTTCGATTTTTTCTTGAACGAGCTCTCTTATTATTCCCGGAATCATGTCGTTTTTCATAACGATGTTTACGCCTTCGGGAAGAACGTCGCAATTTGCGCCCATGGCTTTAAACTTTTCGAGCACGGCATCGTTATTGCTTGTGACAAATGTGTATTGGAATACGTCCGACATTTCTTCGGTATCAACTCCAATAGCCTTTTCACCGATTATTTGGCCGTTGTCGATGATGTAGATTCTATCGCACATAAGCTCCATCTCGGAAAGAAGATGGCTTGAAATAAACACTCCCGCACCCGCATTTTTAGACAAACCTTTTAGCATGTCTCTCATTTCCTTTATGCCTATAGGGTCAAGTCCGTTCGTCGGTTCGTCGAGTATAAGAAGCGGAGGCATGTGCAAAAGCGCCTGCGCAAGCCCGACTCTTTGGCGCATACCCAGCGAATATGTGCGAACCTTGTCGTCTATCCTGTCCTTCATTTTTACGACTTCGACGCCCGACTCGATATTTTCCGTCGCATCTTTGCCGTAAAACTCAGCAAAATATTTGAGGTTTTCCCTACCCGTCATCCTCTTATACATATCGGGATTTTCGATAATTCCGCCAACATTTCTCATTGCATTTTCAAAGTCCGTCTGCACGTCGTGCCCGCAAACAGTAATTTTACCCGATGTTATGGAAAAAAGCCCCATTATCATCTTAATTGTTGTCGTCTTTCCTGCACCGTTTGGCCCCAAGAACCCAACGATTTCGCCGTTGTTTACCGTTAAGCTGATGTTGTCTACAATTGTCTTGTTTTTGATTTTCTTAGTAACTCCCTCAATTTTGAGCAGTTCCATGATGTTTCCTCACTTTCAATTACTTCAAACGTTTAGACGCAAGTCGTTCTTATTTTGTGCCGATTTTTGAATCTTTTTTAACTTTTTGAATCTTTGCTTTAATCTTTTTGACTTTGGAGTATATTAATACCCTTACACATATTACCACATTTTCTTACCAAAATCATCTTCAAGCAATCAACATTTTGTAAACTTTTTGTTATTGTTTTTTTTACGGTAGAGTGGTAAAATATTATAGATAAAATCAAATGCACCGCCATATTACAAGGTGCTGAATATTAAGGAGCTATTATGGGATTTTTTGATAAACTAAAAAAAGGACTTTCAAAAACTAAGGAAATTTTTACCGAAAAGGTTCAGGCTGTTGTTTCCACCTTCACTAAAATCGATGAGGAGTTGCTCGAAGAACTCGAAGAGACGATGATTTTGTCCGATGTCGGCATGGCTACGACCGAGAAGATTATTTCCGAATTGCGCGCTCAGGCAAAGGCAGAGAAGATTAAAGACCCTTCGGAAATAACCGATGCAATTAGAGAAATTGTCGCACAGCTCGTGTCTTCGCCCGAAGTTGCCGAAACATACCCAAAGGTGATGCTCGTCGTCGGCGTAAACGGCGTGGGCAAGACCACTTCCATCGGTAAAATCGCAAACTACTATAAATCTCAGGGAAAAAGCGTCCTGCTCGCCGCCGCAGACACCTTTCGCGCGGCCGCAAGCGAACAGCTTTCTATCTGGGCAGAGCGAAACGACGTTCCCATCGTAAAATATGCAGAGGGGCACGACCCTGCGGCAGTTGTTTACGACGCCCTCGATTCAGCAAAGCATAAAAATATAGACGTCGTTTTGGTTGATACTGCGGGACGTTTGCACAATAAAAAGAATCTTATGAACGAGCTTTCAAAGATAAACCGTGTCATCGACAAGGAATATTCTCATGCGATGAAGGAAACTTTGCTCGTCCTTGATGCGACGACTGGCCAGAACGCGATTTCGCAGGCTAAGGAGTTTAAAAATGTTGCCGATGTTTCGGGAATTATCCTAACAAAGCTAGACGGAACGGCAAAGGGCGGAGTCGTCCTTGCGGTCAAAGAAGAGCTGGGTGTTGGAGTTCGGTTTATCGGCGTCGGCGAAGGAATCGACGACCTACAACCGTTTGACCCGCAGGAATTTGCGGATGCGCTGTTTTAGTGCGTAATGGGACTTTGCTCAAACCCTCAGTCATGTAGCTAAAAATAGTTGAATAAAACTTTTATGAATAAGTTCAATTTTTAATAATTTGCGAGAAAATTGTCCCAATAGAACAGGGCAATTTTCTTTTAGTGTGCCTCAAAAAACTATAGTTGACCTTTAGTTAAATATTATGTATGTGAAATTTCGCAAAGGTTTTTGCTTAAATAGAATATTTTGATTATATTTGTTAATTTAAACTTATTTGTTTGTTTTGTCAGGGGCGAGCGCGCCCCTAACTACCCCGCTTGGGGAACCTGACGTTCCCCAAACCCCTTCGCAACGCACCGCTTCGC
>CAYJIQ010000026.1:8913-12454 GCA_964370275.1 uncultured Christensenellaceae bacterium | reverse complement strand
ACCAAAACAGTTTCGCTAACCTCTCTTGTAGGCGTAACTCCAGTTGACTTTAAGCTTTTTTCAAGGATCGTTTTTACATATGGTGCTGCCACCACACTTCCAAAAGTGACGGGCACATTCGGTTCGTTTACTATAAACAGAACTAAAAATTCAGGGTCTTCTGCCGGTGCAAAGCCTACAAACGATGAAATGTTTTTTCCCTCGGCAATCTCGCCGTTTTCGTCATATACTTGAGCAGTCCCTGTCTTTCCGCCAACACTGTAACCCTCTATCTGAGCGTTTGCACCGCTACCGTTATCTACGACGTTTACCAAAAGATCTCGCATTATTGACGAAGTTTCCTCTGAAATCACCTGGGCTACCGGTTCGTTTACAAACGCCTCTACCGTTTCACCCTCTTCTGTTCTGATTTCACTTACTATCTGCGGTTCATACAAATATCCCCCGTTTATCGTTGCACATATCGCCGTTGCAAGCTGAAGCGGCGTTACAGCAATGCTCTGCCCAAACCCGATTCTTGCAAGGTCTGCTTCCATAACATATTTTTCGTCCCTGACAATGCCCGCACCGTCAGTTGAAAAATCCACTCCTGTGTTTGTTCCAAACCCGAAGTCATAAATATAGTCATAAAACTGCTCAGTTCCCATTCCAAGCGCCATATCCATAAATGCAGGATTGCAAGAATTTGCAACCGCTTCGCTCAGAGTCTGATCTCCGTGCGGCTCGTGCGAACGCCAACATTTAATCCTGCTTTCTCCGACAACCCTATATCCCGGGCAGTTGTAATGCGTATTTGTATCTGTAACTCCGCTGTCTATAGCCGCGGCCGTCGTTATAATCTTAAATGTTGAGCCCGGTTCATATGCGTCTGTAATAACACTGTTTCGCGAAAGCTCCATCAGCGCATCAACGTCGCTTCTATCAGGTTCATTCGGGTCAATCTCCGGATAATTGACCATTGCAAGCACATTTCCCGTGTCCGGATCCATCACCACACAAGATACGCTCTTCGCCTCGTTTGCAACGTATGCCTCTCTTGCGGCGGACTCTGCATAGCTTTGAATTCTCTCGTCCATATTTAGTACGATGTCGTAGCCCGCTTCCGGTTCAACATAAACCTGCTGAGTTCCCGCAATCGGGTTTCCCAGCCCATCTTCCATTTGAAGCACAGAGCCGTCGACCCCTGTTAAATATTTGTCGTACTCCTTTTCAATTCCTTCCTGCCCCACTCCATCAAGGCTGGTGTAGCCAAGAAGCTGTGCAGCAAAGTCATTATTTGGGTAGTATCTTTTCATTTCAATGTAAAACCCAACGCCGTCGAGATTTAGCGCAGCTATCTCATCGGCAACGTCCTTTGAAACCATTCGCTTTATCCAGATTTCGCTTCTACTGTCGTCGCTTGCCGCATCAAACACGTACTGATAGTCAAGCTCTAGAATCGGTGCAAGTAAATTTGCAACCATCCCGGCATCTTCAATCTGCGAAGGGCGCAAAAGCACCGTCTCAGAAGCTGAACTTTGAGCCAAGACATTTCCGTTTATATCAAGAATATCTCCCCTTTGTGCCTCCACGACACTTTCGCTCATCCACTGGCTTTCAACCCTGCTTTGAAGTTCCTCTCCTCTTATAAATATGTTGTAGACAAGTGCACCAGTAAGCACCAGTAGCGCCATTAAAAAAGCGACAAGCAAAATAACAAGCCTTTTCTTACTTGTAATCGAAGTGTTCAATATCTACTCCTCCATGTCAAGAAAACCACCCTCGAACGGTGGAAATAAGGTCAAAAATTCCCGAACTCTCCTGAGAGTAGTCCTTGTATTCGGGAACTTCTATGGGACTTGCGGGCAGGTCTACTATCTGGTCCGCATCCGGAAAATCCATGCCGAGCTCACCTGCTCGCTCCTGTATCTGCACTATATCTTCCTTTTCGCTTATGTGCATACCCAGCATCTCAATTTCCGATCTCATAGTATCTATATTCTCTTGAAGCTCAATATTATCCAAATTATTTGCAGAAATCGAAGAATATCCCGAAATAACAAAAATAAACATGATGAACATGCCTAGCAACATTAGCACAAACATGCCCGAAACACTCTTTCTCTGTTCGGGAAAATACACCACCTTTGTCGCATTTTTATCGTTTTGATCATTCTGTGCATCCTGCACTGTATTTAGTTTTGTATCTTCTTTTGAATTTCTATTTTTCATATTTCACCGCCGAACTATTCTTACGGACATATTCAAACATTATGTGCCCTACGGTAAATCCCCATAATTTTGCATTTTTTGCAAAAACGCTGATTTTTACAATGGGAGCAACTGACATAACATGCCCGTAGCTCCCATTTGCCTCACAATCGTCGCCCCGGCAAGTTTATCTTGCTCTGTCAGGCAACTATTTTCCCTTATTTGCTCGAACCGCATTTTATTGCGTCTTCTATATTTTTAACATCGTTTCCGACATTATTTACTTATTTTCTCAAACACTCTGAGTTTTGCACTCGCCGAACGTGAATTTTGTTCTAGCTCCTCTTGCGAAGGAAGTATCGGCTTTCTCGTTATCGCCTTTCCCTTTGGCTCATTTCCACATACGCAAATCGGAAAGTCATTCGGACATGTGCACGGATTTTGCGCCCTTTTAAACGCTTGCTTCACCGCCCTGTCCTCGAGCGAATGAAATGTTATTACCGCAAGCCTTCCACCCGGGTTTAGTGCATCTATATACTTTTCAATAGTCTCACCGAGAAATTCAAGTTCTCCGTTTACCTCTATCCTCACCGCTTGAAATGTTCTCTTTGCGGGATTTCCGCCCTTTCGTCTTGCGGGAGCGGGTATCGCAGATTTTACAACGTCTGCTAACTGCGAAGTCCTTAATATCGGCCTTGCCGCTACTATCGCATTAGTTATGCGAGACGCAAACTTTTCCTCTCCGTATTTATAGAGTATTTCGCAAATCTTCTGAGCGGGATAGTCGTTGACAACCTCCATCGCGCTAAGCTTTTGAGATTTATCCATCCTCATGTCAAGAGGTGCATCCTGCGAGTATGAAAATCCTCTCTCGCTTTCGTCTAGCTGATACGAAGAAACTCCCAGGTCAAGAAGCGCACCGTCTATACCCTCTAACTCAAGCTCTTCTAAAACCTCATCAATTCTCGAGTAGTCGCTGTGAACAAAGCTCACCCTATCAAGATAGTCCCTAAGACCAATCTTGCAACGCTTTATAGCCGCTTCGTCCTTGTCTATAGCGATTAGCCTGTGCGCGCCGCTTTGCAAAATTCCTAGGGCGTGCCCGCCACCGCCGAGCGTTCCATCTACAAATGTCCCACCGCGACTTGGGTCTAATCCTTTTAAAGTTTCCTCATATAGGACACTTACATGTCCTTCCATAAGTCACCTTGCGCCGTTAGCCCTTCTAAGACGTCTTCATATCCTTCGTCATTTGCCTCATACTCTTCCCAAGCTTGAGGATTCCAGAGCTCCACTCTTGAAAGAACTCCTATCGCCGCAACTTCGTTTGTAAGTCCTGCTGCCTCTCTAA
>CAYJIQ010000026.1:0-8903 GCA_964370275.1 uncultured Christensenellaceae bacterium | reverse complement strand
TCCTATCCTGCCCTGTTTATCGGGCGTACACTCGACTGCGTTTGCGAAGAGTTTTCTCACGAACTTTTGCGCATTATTATCTGTAAGTGCAATTTTTCTAAGCTTTTCGCCCAGTGCCGCAAAATGCTCTGCTGAGAACACGAAAAGACACTTGCCGATACCCTTAGTTACAAAGAAGCTTTCTCCTAGCTCTTCTCTGAACTTTACGGGGATGAACAATCTACCTTTTGCATCTATGCTGTGCGAATATCTGCCAACCAGCATATTAGTTCTCCTTATCCTCCATTTTGCTGTTGCTCGATGACTTATTCACCACTTTCCACCACCCAGCACCATTTACATGACATTACTATAACATATCGCCCTAATTTTTGTCAATTATATTAATCATTATATTTTAATTTTTTTTGTAGAAATTTTTGCGTCTTTTTGCGAATAGTTGTTTCGACAATTTTATGTTACAAAAATGATTCTTAAACATTTTTGTAAATCAGCCTTATAATGCATGATGTTTTTCTCTTTTATTACATCCATCATCGCAAATATAAATACTCAACTATTCGCTTTTTACATTTTTTCGCAAACTCTTGCAATAAAACACACAATATGCTAAACTTATCATAGGTGAAGTGGGGAAATCAAGTTGCCTGCTCAACCACTTTAGCAATTTCAGTGATTTTGAAAAAACTATACCCACAATATTTATAACGAGGTACTGTAAAAATGAAAAAGATTGAAAGTTTTCAGGTGAACCACGATACTTTAACCCCCGGAATGTACGTTTCAAGAATAGACATGGGCGATATCATCACCTATGACCTTAGGTTTAAGGCTCCCAATATCGACGATTTTCTCGATGTGAAGGCGATGCACACAGCTGAACACCTCTTTGCAACATATTGCCGTTCGAGCGAGCTGTCTTCAAAGGTCATCTACTTTGGCCCTATGGGTTGCCTAACGGGTTACTACCTCATCTTAAAGGGTGCGGAACACAAAGATGCTATTAAACTCGTACAAGAAGCGTCTAAGTTTATCAGCAACTATGAAGGTGAAATCCCCGGCAACACTAAAGTTGAATGTGGAAATTACCTAAGTCACGACCTGCAAGGTGCAAAGGAGGATTGCGCTAAGTACTCAAAGGTGATAGAAAACTGGACGGAAGACGACCTCGAATACAAAGCTTAAACATATAAAAAAACAGCTTTCTCCGATTACTCGCAGAGAGCTGTTTTTTCTTTTCCCTAAACTTCAAAAGTTTTTTTCCATATCAGTCTGTCTTCGGCTCTAAACCACGTTAGCTGTCTTTTTGCATATCTTCTTGAATTTCTCTTTACAAGCTCCACAGCTCGTGCTAAGTCATATTCTCCTTCAAAATAAGGCAGAAACTCCTTATATCCTATTGCCGCAAACGCCATAATGTCGCTTCCGTATTTTTCTAATATCCCGCTCACCTCGGCCTCGAGCCCTTGTTTCATCATTATGTCTACTCGCTTGTTTATCCGCTCATATAAAATATCCCTCGGAACATCTGGAGCATACATCTCAAAATCGTATCTTTCGCTCTTCTTTCTAAATTCGTACTCTGTTTTGCCGCTTATCGCAACTTCCACTGCTCGCACCACACGCTTTTTGTCGTTTATGTGTACACGCTCGCAGGCAGACGGGTTGAGCATTTTTAGCTTTTCGTAGAGCTTCTCTTTTGAAGCGTCGTATTCGCATTCCAGTTCACTTCTTAACTTTTCATCCGCCTTTGGTGCGTCATAATCTATATCGTGCGTTATTGAATTTATATAAAGCCCTGTTCCTCCGCAAAGTATCGGAAGCTTTCCCCTGCTCAAAACTTCGTCAATGACCCTCGTAGCGTCCTTTTTATACTTTGCGACACTGTAGGAAGTATCGGGAGTCAAGAAACCCATGAGGTGATGCGGTATACCCTGTTGATCCTCAGGCAAAACTCTCGCAGTTCCAATGTGCATCTCGCCATAAATTTGCATGGAATCTGCGCAGATAATTTCACCATTGCGCTTTTTTGCAAACTCTATTGCAACATCGGACTTTCCACTTGCCGTAGCTCCTGCTATGATAACAACTTTAGACACGCCTTCTAAACCCCCTTTCAAAATCGAGCTTCGAGGTCGCAATAGCAATTGGTCTGCCGTGCGGACAGTGCGGGATGCTTCCTTCGCTCACAATCTCGCGCACAATCTGTTCTGCTTCCTCTTTTGTAAGCTTTGCACCCGCCTTCACTGCGAGTTTGCAGGCTCTGCTTGCTAACTTGTCGCGCAAAATGACTATATCATTTGTATTTTCAAGCTCTCCTATCACGTCTGCTATGAGCTCGGTCGCATTGCAATTTCCAAGTACTAGCGGAATCGCAGAAAACTTGTACGTCAGCGGACCGAACTCCTCAAACTCATATCCCATGTCGAAGAGTGCGTCCTTGTTTGCTAAGAGGTTTATCTCCTGTGCATGGCTCACCCGTGCAACCTCCGCCAGCAACAGCGGCTGTGAAATACATTTTTGCTCCCTCATAATTTTGTCATACATATGCCTTTCGTGCGCCGCATGCTGGTCAACAAAGTATAGGCTTTCCTCGTGCTCGATAATTATGTAGGTATTAAATGCGATACCCACAAACTTGAAATCCGAAAGTTGCGTGAGCAGCGGTTGGCTTATCTCCTCTTGATCACTTCGTATTTTTGCAACTTCAAATTCAGTCACATTCATTTCAAGATCAACCGGATCCGAAGCCGACTGTTGTTCAGTTTGTGCAAAATTTTGCCTTGGCGCATATTGGCGAAGCGTCATCGTGCCCGTACTTTCCCTCGACTGTGAAAGCAAATCCCTGACTTGTTTTAAATCTTTATCGCTTGGTTTCAGATGGTTTTCCTCATCATTTTCCACCTTTTTCCCCAAAGACTTTTTTTTCTTCAATTCGGCATTTTTCACATCAACATTACGTAAAATTATGTCATTTTGCGTAATGTTGATGTCTGTTTTTGCGAATAGTTGTTCCGCCTCTGTCTGATTATGGAGCAATTTGTCCTCTTGCGGCAAACCTTTGATATCCTTGGCGTCATCGTTAAACTTTACATGTTCTTTTAGAGTTTCTATCTCTTGCTTTACGCTTAATTTTCCCTTTACATCTCCCGCGAATGTGAACTTGGGAGATTGTAATTTTGCAAGACTATCACTAACCGCCTGCATAACAAGATGTGTTGGCAAGTCCTTGGCAAATCTCACAGTAAGTTTATTTGGGTGCACATTTACGTCAACTTCTTCATATGGAAGTTTAAAATACAGGCAAAAGAACGGATATTCACCCTTCAAAATTCGCTGTCCGTATGCACTCGACACTATTTTTGACATAAAAGTAGCATCAACAGCACGATTATTAACGTATGCAAACTTATACTTACTGCTCTTTTCAAACAGTGGTGGTTTAGAAACGAATCCCCAGACGCCACTCTGCGCGACGTTTGCTTCCACGCGCATAAGTTTATCTCGCCTATCCATGCCAAAAACGCTTAGAATGGCGTCCTGTACACCTGTTCCGGGACTGTGATACAAAGTTCTCTGCCCGGACGTATACTTAATGCTCACATTTGGGTAGGCAAGTATGAGCCTAGCGATTATTGCCGATACCTGTGCCGCTTCCTGTGCGGGAGTGCTCAGAAACTTTAGCCTAGCCGGTGTATTGTAAAATAAGTTCTTTGAAATAACCGTCGTACCTTCGCCGATAGCCTTAGGTTCGATGTCTAGAATCTTTCCGTCCCTAGCCGTTAGACAATATCCACTTTGCGCATGTTTAACTCTCGAACTTATAGAAAGTTCACTTACCGTCGCCACAGAAAAGAGCGCCTCTCCCCTAAATCCCATGCTGAATATATGATCTAAGTCGTCCACACTCGAGATCTTGCTCGTTGCATGTTTGACGATAGTCAATGGCAAATCATCCTTTTCTATTCCAACACCGTTATCACTTACCCTTATACTTGAAATACCACCCTCTTCAATCGCAACATTCACCGAAGTCGCGCCTGCATCAATACTGTTTTCTATAAGTTCCTTTACAATAGAAGCCGGCCTTTCGACGACCTCTCCTGCAGCAATCCTAGAGGAAACCGCTTCATCTAATAGCTTAATTCTCGCCACGCTCAATCTCCTCCTTTAGCTCCATAACAAGGCACATCGCCTCAAAGGGAGTTATAGCGTTTGTATCTGTATACTTTATTCTGTTTATTATCTTTGTATGGTCTACACTTTTTATCTCAGGCGTCTTAGTCGTGTCTATCATGTGAAGAGTCAACTCGCCGTGCTCCTCCAGCCCAGCAAGAAGCAACTTTGCACGCTGTGTAAGTTCACCGGGAAGCCCTGCAAGCTTTGCAACCTCTATTCCAAAACTCTTGTCTGCCCCGCCCGGTTTAATGTGATGAAGGAAAATTACCGAATTTCCAACCTCTCGTACTCCTACGCTGTAGTTTTTTACGCCTTTGAGCATATGTTCAAGCTGTGTAAGCTCATGAAAATGTGTCGCAAAAAGAGTCTTGCATCCCGTCTTATTTGACAGTATGTACTCAGAAGTTGCCCATGCGATTGCAAGCCCGTCCAGCGTGCTCGTTCCTCTTCCTATTTCGTCTAAAATCACAAGAGAGTTCTTTGTCGCATTCGCCAAAATATGTGCCAGTTCATTCATTTCGACCATAAACGTGCTCTGCCCCGAAGCAAGATCATCCGACGCCCCAACTCTTGTAAATATCCTATCCACTATTCCGATTTGCGCACTGGCCGCAGGCACAAAACAGCCCATATGAGCGAGCAACACAATGATTCCCGTCTGCCTCATATAAGTGCTTTTTCCCGCCATGTTTGGCCCTGTTATCATTAGCAGCCTATCCGTTTTTTCAACGACAGGGTGCCTGCCGCCTTTTATGTCAATAATACCATCCTCGCGCATCTTGGGTTTAACATATGCGTTGTCGTAGGAAACTTGCGCAAAGCCTGTAAGCACGTCAAGCACGCCCAATGCACCGGCCGTCCGTTGCAACTCGGTAATATGGTTTGAAATTTTATTTTTAATTAATTCGAAAAGCTCATTTTCAAGCCTCGTATACTCGTCCTGCGCTGAAAGCACCGTCTGTTCTAAGTCTTTAAGCTCTTGCGTAAAAAATCGAACCGCCCCGGCAAACGTCTGCTTTCTTAAATATACAACCGGCACTTTATCACGGATATCTTCAGATTTTTAATCCCGGTAGCCTCTCGTTCACGCGCTTCAAGGTTCAAAATCCATGCTTTTCCGTCGTTTTTCGCCTCCCTGAATTTATCAAGCTCTACACTAAATCCCTTAGCAATATATTCGCTAAACTTAACACTCTCCTCTTCGGGCGCGATTGCCGATTCAAGAAATGCATGAAGTTCGTCAAGCGTGTCGATTTCAAGCGATATTTTTTTGAGCAAATCACTCTTAGATTCAAGCAAACACTTTTTTATAGCCGGAAACTGGCCTATGCTCTTTATGAGAAGTCGGACATCTCTCGGCGCAAACGCAGGAAGGGTTAGCTTTGAAACAAGTCTCTCTATGTCGCTTATCGAGTTTAGCGCCTGTGATATTTCATACCTAAGCGAATATGAATTTTTCAGCTCAGATACGGCTGAAAGTCTATTGTTTATCTTCTTTTTGTCGGTCAGAGGGCTGAGCGTCCACTTTTTTATCAGCCTGCTTCCCATAGCCGTCCTTGTCTTGTCTATTATTCCAAGCAGTGAACCCTTCTTTTTCTTGTCTCGCATAGTTTCAAGAAGCTCAAGGTTTCTTTCGGTATATCTGTCTACAACCATATTTCCTACCTGCCTATGCGGCTGCATTTTGGTTATATGCATAAGGAAACTTCTGCTTGTCTGTTTGAGATATTCCATAAGAGCTCCCGCCGCAACGATTCCCGCCTTCATATCCCCTACTTCAAAAATTCCAATGTCGTCAACTCCGAATTTTTCCCTAAGTACATCCTTTGCATGGCTGTATGTATAGTGCGTAGCTGTCGTTTTTCCTACCAAAACACCGCTTGCAAACTCCTGTATTTGTTTCATAAGCGAAAGTTGCCCTTCGCTGACTATTATTTCGCTCGGCCTCAGCCTTAGCGTCTGCTCAAAAACATTATTCAGATTTTCTGCCTCAAACAGCTTAAACTCGCCCGTCGAAACGTCCGAATATGCGATTCCGTAATTTTTTTCATCTTTAAACACACACATGACATAACAGCTATCGGGAATGCCCTCGGTTGTAAACGTCCCCGGCGTTATCACTCGTACAATGCCTCGCTCAACTATTCCTGCACCCTTTGTCGGCTGTGACAGCTGTTCGCATATAGCTACCTTATAGCCTTTTTTTATTAGTCTTTCTATATAAGAATCCGCAGAATGAAATGGAACTCCGCACATCGGCGCACGCTCTGCAAGTCCGCAGTCTCTTCCTGTAAGAGTAAGTTCAAGCTCATTTGCCGCCGTTTTTGCATCTTCAAAAAAAAGTTCATAGAAGTCGCCCAATCTAAAAAGCAACAGCGCGTCGTCATTTTCTTCCTTTATTTGCATGTATTGTCTCATCATCGGAGATAGTGCCATCTTTACACTCCTTAATTGCCCATATTAACTTAAATTATATCACAAAAATGTACGATTTTAAATACATAATAAACAACTCCCGGCATTTCACAAAACTAACACTTACTTTCCATCAACCTTTCTCTTTACATTCATTTATTTTACAGATACGTGCGTATAATAAAATCATAAGGCAAACGCCAAAGCGAAGGGAGACAGAATAATGAACGAATTCAACTCAAATAACCATAGATACAATGCTTTTACGGGCGAACCGTTAGATGCAAACCCACATGATGTGCAAGGTGAAAATATAAGTGAGCAACATACGGTTTATTATAAAGAAGATCAATTAATCAACGAGCAGCATGAGACTGCGAATAATATCCTTAGCAAGGAGCAAGAGCACAGCGACGAGATATTTGCAGCTCCTAAAAATAATTTTATTAATGATGTCGACGCGAAGACGACAAACGCTCAACCCGCCGACCAAAACCACACTGCATACTCTCAGGCACAAAGCACAAACGACACACCGAACTTGCAGGAAAACTTCACACATGAACACCAAAACCATCCGTATTCTCACAGTGAAAGGCGCTACGAAGACGACACCGGGGCTAAAAAGCAAAAGTCATCTAATGGTTTTGTTAAAAAAGCTGTCAGCGTAGTTGCTGCGGCACTCGTGTTTGGAAGTGTCTCCGGCGGGATATTTTACGGAATAAATGCAAATTCATTTAACCCGGACTCGCAGGCATCCTCGGGAACTGCTCAGGCAACTACATCAACGACGATCGACCAAACCCCCGTTTCCAGTGTAGTTTCAGACGAAGCGCTGTCAGTAGCCCAGGTTGCAAAAAACACAATGCCCTCCATCGTTGCTATAACAAACAAAAGCGTTCAAGAAGTCGAATCTTACTTCGGCAGAACAGGCCAAGTGTATGAAGCGGAGAGCTCAGGTTCGGGCGTAATAATAAGCGAGGATGATGACGAAATCCTCATTGCAACAAACTATCACGTAATTGCAGATGCGACTTCGCTTTCCGTAGCATTCGGAGACGAAACTGCCGCACCCGCAGAGTATAAAGGCGGAGAAGAAGGAGACGACCTTGCGGTAATTTCAGTTAAGAAGTCTGATATTTCTCAAGAGACGCTTGAATATATAAAAACCATCGCCATCGGAGATTCGTCTGAGCTTGTAGTCGGCGAACAGGTGGTCGCAATAGGAAATGCACTTGGATACGGTCAGTCCGTCACAAGCGGGTACATAAGCGCATTAGAAAGAGAAATTTCGGCAGGCACAAACGTTTCTCTTACAGTTTTACAAACGGATACGGCGATTAACCCCGGAAACAGCGGTGGAGCACTTCTTAACATGAAGGGCGAACTCATTGGCATAAACACGGCAAAGGCAAGCGACACCGAGGTTGAAGGCATCGGATACTCAATCCCCATCGCACATGCTGAACCCATCCTCTCAGAACTTGCAAACAGACCTGATGCGGTTTCCGCTGAAGATGCCGGATACCTCGGAGTAAGTACAATGAGTGTCGATGCAGAAACTGCCTCACTATACAATATACCCCAAGGCGCATATGTTCAAAGCGTTGTAGACTCTACACCTGCGCAGGAAGCAGGACTGCAGGAAGGTGACGTTATAATCGCTCTAAACGATTATGAAATCACAAGTGCCGAAGACCTCACAGAGACGATGTCATACTTTAGTGCCGGAACGCAAGTCACGCTTACAGTTATGAGGCCTGTCGAATGGTCATATGAGGAATTTTCGCCTACGATAACTCTGGCAAACAAAGCCGACATGACATCTTCACAAGTTCCTCAACAGCAAGAAGCACAAAGCGGCTCAGAAACTCCCGAAACCGACCAGCTCCCAGAAGGTTTTGAACTCCCCGAAGGCTTTGAACTCCCCGAAGGTTTTGAGTTCCCCGAAGGCTTTTAGTTCACCCAACCCACTACAGGGATTCCCTCCCCTGTTTATAAAAAAAGCACCATCGCCGAATTTTGACGATGGTGCTTTAAATTGTTTAATTATCCGAGCATATCCAAACTTGCGCTAACCAAATCTATGCTCTTTACTCCTTCAAGTTGCAACATAACCTCGGTAATGCTGTTTCCTCTTAACTGTGCGTACTTATTTACGTCCTTGCGACTAATGTCATAAATCAGCTCAGCGCTGTCACGAGAAGCGTTTCTCATACGAAGTTTAGCAGCACTGCCGTAAAAAGCCGAAACCGACTCTTCTGCCGCACGCTGATAACTCGGAAGTGTCTTTATTACAAGCATATACT
>CAYJIQ010000025.1:0-12870 GCA_964370275.1 uncultured Christensenellaceae bacterium | reverse complement strand
AGAATTCCCTCGACCGCGGGTCAAGGAGGACGCTTCTCCCATGTGGATTGGAGTTAAAGGGTCTCTATAATTAAAAAAAATTAAGTAAATAATAACACAAAAACCGATCTTCTATAAATTTGTCCCCCACTTTTGGGGCAAATTTCAACCAGAATGTAGGATTAAAAGAATTGCCCCGACCGCGGGTCAAGGGGGACGCTTCTCCCTTGCGGGGTGCGGGGTGGAACCCCGAGGTCTTTAAGTTTGAATTCCAAAAAAACTGCCTGAGTTGACATAATTGGTGCAAAATGGTATATTAATTTATAGATATAACTTTTTCAAATTTAATTTAACGGAGGAACAAGATGAACGGATATTGCGGATATTGCGGAAAACCTCTAGATCAAAACGGCTATTGCGGGTGTCAGTCGGGATATGCACAAAATGCCCAACCTCAGCAACAGTATGATGCACAGCAGTACAATGGGCAACAGTACAACGGGCAACAGTACAACGGGCAGCAGTATAACGGACAGCAGTACAACGGGCAACAGTATGCTCAGCAGGGATATGGAGTCCAAAAACGGGGATTTATGAGCGGTGTATTCAAATACATCGGGCAACTTATTAAATATCCATCATCAGCCGTGGCAAATTGCGAAGTGAGTGTGGGCGAGGCGATATTAATAGGCGCGGTACTTCCCATCGTCATGTTTATATTTTCGCTTTCATCGGGCGGACAGTTCCCCATTGCGCTAACAGGCTCGGTCGCAATAAACTTTTTAACGTTGGTCTTAGGCTCAGCACTTCTTTACTACATGCTATACCTGTTTTCGTTGGTATACGGCGGCAACTTGTTTAAGGGTTATAAACAAAAGACAAAGACATTTTCACTTTGGATTTTGGCCTGCCTTCCTCTTGCAGCGGGATTTTTGGCGGGAACGCTATTTGCGTTTTTCTCATACGATATCGCGCTCATCTTCATCATCGCAGGCGCAGTTTTAACCGTTTCATACGGCGTAAACATATTTGTAAGCACATTTAACCTTCCACAGGACAAGAGCATATACGCTTGTATGCTTACCATAGCAACCGCATTCACAGACGTTGTCATCCTCGTCGCCATAATGAGGCTGCTGGGAATCGGATCTATGATGGGCGGCTACATGGGCGGTCTTGGCAGTTTAGGTTCGATGTTCTTCTAAAGACACACTTTGTTCAATAAACTCTCTTATAGCTCCTTCGAGTGCAACGTCTGCGCTAATGTCATTTTCACGCAGCAGTTCAACGATGGCAAGAAGTAGTTTACCTGCAGTAATATCATCCCCGTGCGAAAGCTTTGCGAGTAGCTCGGGGATTGTTTTTTTCGGATTTTCGCGAACAACACCTGCAACTTTTGCCTTTCGCAAAACCTTTCCCGCGCGCAAAAGCGGGCTCATCGACTTAGGCATGTCGTTTAACGTCTCAAAAAGCGTGTTTTGACCCTTGCTTTTCGCCTTTAACTTGTCCCAATTTTTAACGACATCTGCGGCAGTCTCCGCCTCGTCCGTACCGAAAACGTGAGAATGTCTGTATATCATCTTTTCGCACTCCGAGCTAAGCACGTCGTATGCATCAAATTCTCCGCACTCTTTTGCAATCTGCGAGTGAAGAACGACCTGAAGTGCAACATCTCCCAGCTCATCTTCGAGCATGTTCATATCATCCTTGTCGATAGCTTCCATAGCTTCGTAGCTCTCTTCAAGCATGTATGGACGCAGGCTTTGGTGTGTCTGTTCCCTATCCCAAGGACAGCCCTGTTCACTACGCAAAAACTCGATAACCCTTGCTAAATCGTCAAAATCGTAGAGCGGTTTATTAAAGGCACTAAGAGGAGGCAATACAAAAACTGTGTCGTAGCTCGTTTTTTGAACTTTAATAAGGTCTTTAACCTTCAATTTCTTAACATTTTCAGCGGTGCACAAAAAACAAGGGTGTTCCTGCCCGTACCACCTTTGCAACATGAGCGCAACGTCCGCTGCTTTAAATGCGACATCCACATCCGTAACGGCAAAGATCCCGTCGGTGTACGCCCTTGACTGTAAAAACTCGTCAGCCGTTGCAAACTTGGAGTTTGGCGAAAAAATGCACGACCTATCTGCCGCATAGCCGGCGTGATCTACTCCACCGACAATGGTTATCTCCTCGGTTTGAGCTAGCTTTTTTACAATTTCGTTTGTGTATGCACTGCCCGGCACGCAAAAAACGCCGCGTGTTTTTAAAATCTTTGATACACAACTTTGTGTTAACTCGTCAAAGTCAAATGTTGATTCATATATATCGTCAAGCGTTTCAAACTTAACTCCTAGCTCGGACAAATATTCTGCGACGTCGAGAGTTCCCGTCTGCAAAGTAACGGCGGTTGCGTTCTTTATCATTTCTAAAACTTCAAGGGTGAGCGTTCCCCTCCTGCCCGTTCCGAGTCCTAAAACCTGTATCATTTCAGCTTCTCCTATCTCTTATCATGAGCTTGTTTATCTTCTTGCCACCGGGGATCATTTCAAGCTGTTCCCTATCAAAGATGCCCGACAATAACAAGAGTATAACATAAACGACAAGCCCTGCCAACAGTGCTATAAAAAGCCCCGCTGAACTTTGGCGAACAGAGTAGACAAAATAGATAACGACGCCGAAAATAGCAGTGCTAACAAGGGCGCGCGGGAACATCTGCTTGAGCGAAAGTGAACCGAAGTTTCTTTCTAGGCAGTATAGATTAAGCCCGGCAGTGACGGCGAAGCAGACGACATTGCCAACAGCCGCACCGTATACATTTATAGACGGAATGGAAATAAGCGCAATTCCTATGCCTATCTTAAACACCGCACCGAGGGTTAGGTTAAGCACGGGAACAACTGCCTTGCCCATTCCTTGAAGTGCACCCGAGGTGGTCTGCGCAACGCACAAAAAGAAAGTTCCGGGTGCCATTATACGCATCAGGTTGGCAGAGATTAAAAGCTCCTCTTCTGTAAGGTTTGAAAAAAGCGTAGAAAGAATCGGTTCGGCGAGGACAAAAAGTGCGACGCTCGAAGGAAGACCGATGAGAAAACCGAGGTTTGTTCCCAGGCGAATTTGATCTCCCGCCTGCTTAAAATGCTTGCTTGCAAGTCTTCCCGCAACTCCCGGAACAAGGCTTATTGCAACTGCACCCGCGACAACAGAGGGAAGGTGTGCAATGGGCATGACAAACCCGCTTTCCAGCCCAAAAAGAGACGCCGCCTCTGAGGTCGCAAAGCCGAGGGATGTTAAAATCCTCATGACCGCGACAGAGTCTATAAGCCCAACGACGGGCAACATACAAGCACCAAGGGTGACGGGAAGTGCGATTTTTGCTATCTTTGCCAGGATGGTTTTTACGGGGATGTCCTGTTCGGGTTTGTAGATGGCGAGGTGTTTGCGCTTTGCAAAGTAGTATCCGAATGTGAGTGCGAGTGCCGCAGCTTCGCTCGCCGTAACGCCCAAAAGTGCACCTGCCGCGCCGTACCCAAAGCCATAGACGACAAACGCCTGAGCGGCGATAAGCCCGACAATAAGCTTCACCGCCTGCTCGCAGACTTGTGTAACGGCAGTGACGCTCATGACCTGCATTCCCTGAAAGTATCCTCTAAATGCGCAGGCAAGTGCGACAAAAAGAAGGGAGGGTGCGATGACGGCAATTCCCGGTGCGCTTTCGCTCATGCCCATAATCTGTGCAATCGGCTCGCTGAATGCGTATAATAAAACAGAGCTTGCCGCCCCGATGACAAGCAGTGTGACAAATGACACTTTAAAGATTCTGTGTGCATTCCCCTTTCTGCCAAGTTCAAGCTCCTCGGAGATAAGTTTTGAGATGGCAAGAGGAATGCCCGCCGAAGAGACGACTAGCAAAAACGAGTATATCGGAAACGCCATCTGATATGCACCCATTCCGTCCGAGCCGATGATATTGCCAAGCGGAACTCGGTAAAATGCACCCAATATTCTGCAAAATAACCCCGCAACGGCAAGCATTATCGCACCTTTTATAAACCGCTCTTTTCTGATATCCGACACCTCCGATAATAGTAATAGATATGTTATATTATGCGAACAAAGATGGGGATATTAATAAAGCGTAAAAGCTGTTTTAGTGTGATTGCTATTTTAGTGTGACTAAAGAAGTATATTCTGCATATAATTTGTCGAGGAAGCGGGCTAAAAACAGTTGACCTTTTTATACTTTGCTGATATTATATACTATGTGTGAAAAAGCGAGAATTAAGCGAATTTTTGCACGTCTTAAAAACTAATCGATAAGGAAGTGAATTACATGGCAGGAGTCGTGGTTTTTGGAGCACAGTGGGGAGACGAAGGCAAAGGTCGCTTTGTAGACATGTTAGCACAGAATGCGGACATGGTTGTCAGATATCAAGGCGGAAATAATGCAGGTCATACAGTTTGGGCAAACGGTGTGGAGTATAAATTACACCTTATTCCCTCAGGAATCCTAAGCGAAGAAAAGCCTTGCATCATCGGAAACGGTGTTGTTCTTGACCCAAAGGCACTTCTTGACGAGATAAAATACGTAAACGATAAGGGCGTAAATGTTAAAAATCTGTTTATAAGCGACAGATGCCACCTAATCATGCCCTATCACAGAGAGCTTGATGCACTGATAGAACAGAGCCTCGGAGACGCTAAAATCGGAACGACTAAGCGCGGAATCGGCCCTTGCTACACAGACAAAGTCGCAAGGACGGGCATTAGAGTTGCAGATCTTATGGATAGCGAAATATTTGCAAAAAAACTGGCGGTTGCGCTAAAGATTAAAAACAACGAGATTACAAAGCTATACGGCGCAGAGCCGATGAACTACGACGAAATATTAAAAGAATACACCGAGTATGCAAATGCGATAAGACCTATGGTTTGCGACACTTCGCTTCTCGCATACGAAGCCTACAAACAAGACAAAAACCTACTGTTTGAAGGGGCACAGGGAATGCTTCTTGACATTGACTTCGGAACATATCCCTATGTAACATCTTCGCACCCGACTTCGGGCGGAGTTCCCATCGGAATCGGGCTTTCACCGCAGGTTATAACCGAGGTTGTCGGAGTTGTAAAGGCATACACCACAAGAGTCGGCGAAGGGCCGTTTGTCACCGAGCTTAACGACGAAAAGGGCGAGCAGATTCGCGCAAAGGGCGGAGAGTTTGGAGTGAGCACGGGCAGACCCAGAAGATGCGGATGGCTCGATACCGTTATTTTAAGATTTGCAGTGAGGACGAGCGGGATAACCACAATTGCGCTTTCGAGACTGGATACGCTCGGCGGAACGGGAGACGTTAGAGTTTGTACGGGATATGAGCTTGACGGAAATGTCTACGACAACTATCCGGCATCGCTGGACACACTCGCAAGGTGCAAGCCGATTTACCGCGAGTTTGAAGGTTGGAGCGATGATATTTGCCATATACGCAATTTTGACGAACTACCCGAAGCAGCGCGCAAGTATATCCTCTTCATAGAAGAGCAAACGGGAGTTGATATTTCCATGATCGGAGTGGGTCCCGGGCGTGAACAGTGCGTCGTAAGAAGAAATATCTTTTAACAATTAATAAAAAATGTTGCAATGCACGGAGTTCTTTGTTATAATAGCACTTGTCGTACTAGGTGGGGAGGTAGCGGTTCCCTGTACTCGCAATCCGCTATAGCGAGGCTGAATTCCTGCACGAGGGATTTTTTCGTGTGAGTATGGTGTCGATAAGTGGTGTTGACGGATGGGTTCTGTGCAATCCGCAACTGTGAACCATGTCAGGTCCTGACGGAAGCAGCATTAAGCAGCGAACGGGTGTGCCGCAGGGTAGCCTGTCCCGAGCCGGCTGTCGAAGTGCCTTTACGCGGCGGATTTCAACTGCAGGTGTACGATTTAAAAAAGTGGAGAGTTGGCGAATTTATGTCCTTAGCTTTTCACTTATTATTTTACTGCGAGGTATTGCACATGGAGATGGAATATTTTCACATACGAGAGAGCGATTACGACCTTTTAGGCCAGTTAATCGACCTGGAAAATGAACTTCACGAGGGCAGAGGTGGCGGTCTTAATGGATTTGAACTTCACTCTTACATAAGATACGGAAGAGTATATGCGGCGGTGCAAAATGATGTCGTACAGGGCTGTTGCTACTACATAAAGGACTTTGAAAACCCCTCAAAAGTATACATTTATGCGACAAGCATCAGACCGGGTCAAAACACCGAGGCACTTGCAATAGACCTGCTTGTGTGCTCGCTAGCAGACCTAAAAGAGTCGGGAACTCGCATGGTAGAGGTTACGGTAAGCCCTTCAAACTACAAAGCTCAAAGGGTATACAAAGAGGAACTCGGATTTTCCGTATTAAACCTTCCAACAGACCAAAGCGCAGAGGAATTTTTAATTTTGCGTAAAGTGATGTAATAGAACGGTTTCAAGGAGCTAAAAACAGCGGTATCTGAGGTGGTGCAAATGTAGCCGCCACAAACAATAAAAGCACACCTATTAGGCAGACACAGCCGACGATAACGGCTACTCTGCCTTTAAATATGCCTTTTAACATAAGTTTGTAGCCTAAAACATAAGAAAAAATCACGGCGATCACAAACGTAGAAATATCCGCAATTAAAAAATTAGTACCGATTATTCCCGTGTACGTGTAAAACAGCGACACTATGAGCAGACACCCGAGGCTTGCACAAAGTGCGCGGACGGGAAAGAGCGATGCTCTTTTTTTATATATAAAAAACTCGGCAACCGTACAAAAAAACATCGGAATATAGAGCATCTTTAAGTGTTCCCAAGTGCTTTCGTTTACAGGGGAAAGTGCGCCCACGACGGGGTTATTGCCGCTAAATTCATAAAAATAGTGCATTAAAGTTCCTAAGCCAAGAGTAATAATACAGCATATTATGTGTCCTCTTTTTAACATGAGCACTCCTATTACCAATATACGGGCATTTTAAAAACTGTTGGTGCCCAAAAATCAGCTTATTTTTATTCCGAATATACGCTGACCTCTCGTTCCCAGCACAATCATGTCTTCAAAAACCGCAGGGGACGCCTCTATGTTTGAGCCGAGGTCAATTTCGTCGAGCAGTCGTCCGGTCCTTGCCTCAATTAGCGACAGTGCGCCGGAGGATTGGGGGCAGACGAGGTAGGTCTTGCCCGACTGAGCTGTTACCAGCACGGGCGAGCTCCATGAATATCGCTTTTGTTTTAGCGACCAGACGATTTTACCCGTCTTTTTGTCGAGCGCAACCATCTTTCCGCTGCGCACGTGTGGTGTTCTTGCAACAGGAAAGAAAACCAAATCATCCACTTCACCCGTGCCTATTGCACAAGTTGCCTGAATACCGCCCGAAACTCCGGCAACGGTATTGCAGAAAAATGAGCGAATCCATACATAAGCTCCGGTGAGTGCGTCAATTTTAAAGATCGGTACATCCCCCAGCTTAAAGAGCTTGCTCGCCGTCCAGTGAAGAGAGGTTGCAATGTAGATGTACGGTCTCCCCTCCTCCATGCTAAATACAGGAGAACCGTTTGTGTCGTCTGCAACGTCCTGTGCCCATATTATTTCCATCGTGTTTATGTTTATGCAAAGCATAGTGCCGCCATTGTCTGCAACAAATAGATATTCTTTCCAAAAGACTGCGCTGTCTTCCATGCCCAGCCAATAAGTCTGCTCGCTGCTTCTTGCCGTTTCGTATCTTAGTTTAAGCACTTGCGACGGGTTCATTTTGACATTTCCGTCTTTGTCTAAAACCGCTTCCCGTTTTATCGTATATAAGATTCCGTTTTCTCCCGGTTGGATAAGCGTATCTGAAAAAACAAGCGCAGAGCTGTCATAACCATGAAAAACTCTCGGTGCAAACGGGTCTTTTGCGCCGTATTCGTATAGAACACTTCCGTCTGTAAGGCTTAGGCAAACGGCGGTTGCATCTTTGTTTGGGCCGGCATCTCCGGGGCCAAGGTACAAAATCGGAAGCACCGGGTCAAGCGCGCCCGAACCTTTAAACGGCATAGCTAGGTCTGCGCATTCTCTGGTTTCTTTGCCGTTTTTAACATCTAAAAAGTAAACCTTTCCGTCCATTGTTGAATACACAACCTCGGCAAGTTCGCTCTGCGTTTTAGCATATTCGTTTAAATTCATAATGCTCTTGTCTTCTTTGCTCCAGCGAACGATTAGGGGTTGCCCTGTCCAACCGCTTCCCGTCCAATATCCGCTACCGTAGCTTTTTTGAAGCTTTCCTGTGGAAACTTCCCAGACACGAGTGAGCTTTTCGCTTTTTATGTCGGGGTTGCCGTAACTTCCGCCTCGGCGCAGGTTGTCTCCTCTAAAGGTCACTATCCCCTGCTTTTGTGTGTAGGTATCGTTCGGGTCAAAAAACAGCCTGTCCTCTCGTTCATAGCTATCCACGACATTTCCGTTAAGCTCAAGGCTTGCGCGAATTCCAAAGTCATCGGGAGAAGTTCCCTTTATGGCACGCACTCCCTCGAAGTCGTCTCCCACTCTCTCAAATGTCTTTAGCTTGGTAAAGGGTCGAAAAATCCGCAAAATGACGAGCACAATCGTCGAAAGTCCCATCATCATAATTCTAAAATATCTGTTTGTCTTCATAAAAAACCATCCTATTTGCAAAATATCTTTCTTATTATACACCAATTTGAGATTTTTGGACAGGAAATAAAAAATATTAATAAAAATCTTGTAAAACCGAGCAATTTTGATATAATAAATACGTATGTAATTACTTTTGGGAAGCAGAGGGAAAGAAGTGGGAAGAAGGAAGTTTTTTCCAAAAATTCGTCCGATACAGAAGATATCACTAGGGTTTTTGGCGATAGTAATAATAGGAGGTTTGCTCCTAAACATGCCAATAGCATCGACAAGCGGACAGGGAATACACATAGAAGACGCTTTGTTTACATCCTTTTCAGCGGTTTGTGTTACAGGGCTGACGGTCATAGAGCCGGGGACGGATTTAACGCTGTTTGGCCAGATAATACTGCTTGTGCTAATACAGATGGGCGGGCTTGGATTCATGGCAATCGCATCTATGGTATTTATGGCGATAGGAAAAAAATTCACGCTGAGCAATAGGATTGTCATAAAAGAATCGCTCGGAGACGACAAGCTCCAAGGTGGAATCAGCATGATAAAGCGCGTTGTGTGGGTGACGTTCCTTATCGAATTTTTAGGAATATTGATGCTTGCCCTTCGCTTTATTCCCGAATATGGCTTTGCAACGGGCAGTTGGTATAGCATCTTTCACTCGATTTCGGCATTTTGTAATGCAGGGTTTGACATCTTTGGTCAAGGCAACAGCATTGCGATGTATGCGAGCGACCCGCTTGTATCACTGACAATCTGTGTACTGGTTATTTTAGGCGGTTTGGGATTTTTCGTAATGCACGACGTAAAGCTTGCTATAACAAAAAAGGAAAAGCTTTCACTGCAATCTAAGGTTGTTCTGATAATGTCGGCAGTGTTGCTCGTTGGCGGTACCGTTATTATCATGCTCATCGAAAACGGAAGAACTGCTATGGGCGATGGCGGTTTTTGGGATATGACGCTAAAGAGCTTTTTTCAGTCGACCACGACGAGAACGGCTGGCTTTGCATCCGTCCCCCAGGGCGACCTCAGTTCGGCGACACAGCTTGTGTGTATAGTGCTCATGTTTATCGGCGCTTCTCCCGCGGGTACGGGCGGCGGTGTCAAAACAACTACTTTTGCCGCAATTATACTGATGCTAAAGAGCGTAATAAAAGGCAAATCTTCGATCACCTGCTTTAAACGCACTCTTAACAACAAAATGATAATGCGTGCGCTTACAATTTCCATTCTAGTTGCGATATTCATCGCAGTGACTACGCTGCTTATAACTGTGTTTGAACAAGGAAAAATAGCTATAGGAGAAGCGCTGTATGAGACGACATCGGCGTTTGCTACCGTCGGGCTCAGTGTGGGGATAACCCCTTCGCTTTCGCTTGCGAGCAAGATTGTGCTTATGATTTCAATGTTCCTTGGCAGGCTGGGTGTGCTTTCTATAATGAGCGCTCTGGCTATTCAGGCGTCGAAGAACGAAAATAAAATATCTTACCCTGAGGGTAACATGATGATAGGATAAAGAGGTTTATTAATGAAAAAACAGTATTTAATTGTCGGAATAGGTAAATTCGGATTTTACCTCGGAAAAGAGCTTAAAAAAATGGGACACGAGGTTGCGGCAATCGACATCGAATCAAAGGTCACAGACGACTTGGGCGACGAGTTTGACTACGTAATGACGGCAGATTGTATGGATGAAGGCGTGTTAAACAGCGTCGATGTTAAGTCCTACGACGTGGTTGTCGTTGCAATCGGCGAGGTTCAGGCGAGCGTTATGGTAACCTTACGCCTAAAGGAGATGGGAGTAAGCAGGGTTGTCAGCCGTGCAAACAGCGATATTCATGCAAAATTGCTCACCAAAATAGGTGCAGACAGGGTTGTCTTCCCCGAACGAGATACGGGAATAAGAATAGCGCATGGGCTGGTTTCCTCAAACATACTGGAGGCGATTGAGCTTTCGCAACATCACTCTATGATAGAGCTTGGCGTTACAGACGAATGGGCAAACAAGACGCTCATGCAGGTCGATTTCAGAAAGAGATGGGGAGTAAACATTATAGGCATAAGACGCCCCGATGGATCGCTCAACATTTCGCCCCGCGCAGATGATATCCTTAAAAAGGAATATGTTCTCATAATAATCGGTGAGGATACGTCGATCAATAAGCTGGAAAAGGCATTTCACTAACAAAATAAGGACTATTGCTTTTGCGATAGCCCTCAGAGCGTCAATAAAGCCCGCAAACGCAAAAATCCCTCTAAAAACTAGGGGGATTTTTGCTTATTTCGCCTCGGCTTGCAGACTTTTTTGACACTCTACGGCCGGGTTTAACTTTTTCTAGTATTCCTTCGCATCCATAGCATAGGAAATATCGTCGATAATATCCGAGATGTTCTCAAGACCCACCGACAGTCTCATAAGCCCCGGGTGGATGTCTGCCGCAACAAGCTGTGCGTCTGTGAGCTGCCTGTGTGTCGAGCTTGCAGGGTGAAGGATACAGCTTCTTATGTCTGCAACGTGAACTTCTCGCTTTATGAGAGTTAGCGCGTCCATAAACTTAATAGCACTGTCTCTTCCATCTTTGAGCGCAAAGGAGATAACACCGCTACACCCTTTGGGCATGTATTTTTGTGCCAGGTCGAAGTATTTATCTCCGCCAAGCCCCGGATATTTTACCCAGTCTACTCCGGGCAACGTCTGCAAAAACTTAGCAATAGTAAGTCCGTTTTCGCAGTACTGTTTCATGCGCAGCGGAAGTGTTTCAAGCCCCAAATTGAGCAAAAACGCCGAATGAGCAGAGGGATATGCGCCAAAATCACGCATCAGCTGCATCCTCGCCTTGATGATGTACGCGAGATTTCCAAAGGTTTCTGTGTATATTATTCCGTGATAAGAATCGTCAGGAGTTGTGAAGTCGGGAAACTTTCCGTTCGTCCAGTCAAACTTTCCTGCGTCTACAATCACGCCGCCAACTTGAAGCGCGTGTCCGTCCATATACTTTGAAGTCGAATGTACGACGATATCCGCGCCAAATTCGATAGGCTTGCAAAGAATGGGCGTGGGGAATGTGTTGTCGATGATTAGCGGAAGTCCGCTGTCGTGCGCTGCCTTTGCAAAAAGCTCAATGTCGAGGACAACTAAGGTTGGGTTTGCTAAAACTTCGGCAAAAACCGCTTTTGTATTAGGCTTTATAGCGGAGATAATCTGTTCATATGTCGAAGCTGCATCAATAAATATGCATTCGATCCCGAGCTTTTTAAGGGTGACGGCAAAGAGGTTTATCGTCCCTCCGTATACCGACGCACTACACACAAAGCTATCTCCTGCGCTGCATACGTTTAGTATGCTAAGAAGTGAAGCAGCTTGACCCGAGGAGGTACACATCGCCGCAACACCGCCTTCAAGATCTGCGATCTTTTCTTCCACAACACCAACGGTCGGGTTTGAAAATCTTGAGTAAATATGCTCGGTCGGCATGTCAAAAAGCTCCCCGATGTGTGTGGCGCTGTCAAATGTGTAGGTAGTGCTTTGCACAATTGGGGGTACTCCCGGCGCTCCGTTTGCCGGTTTGTAGCCCGAATGTAGGCATTTACTTTCGTCTCTCATGTGTTCCTCCATGTTTATTTTTTTATGCACCAACCGATTTTCAGGGGTGCTTTTATATATTACCATAAAACGAGAGAAAAAAAAACCCGAGATTTATCTTGGTTTGGTGATAATTATACACAAGAGGTGTTGAATTTGAAATTTTAGTGTGCTAAAATGGGAAAAGAGCTCGGAGCAAAGACATTGAAAATTAAAATTTATAGTTTTTGCGACGGGCAATAATAATATTAAGAGGTATTTTTCAATGGGTGTATTAAAGGGTGCGTGTATTATCGGACAGTCGGGCGGGCCGACATCTGTCATCAACTCGAGTGCATACGGAGTTATCCGCACGGCGCTTGACAGTGAAGCTATAACTGCCGTTTATGCGGCGGAGTACGGAATCACGGGCGTACTAAACGAGAGGCTTTTTGACTGCTCAAAGGAAGACGCTGCGGAGCTGGAGCTGTTTAAAAACACACCGGCGTCCCTTCTTGGTTCTTGCAGATATAAGCTCAAAGATGCGGATGTGGATGATAGCGAATATAAGAGAATTCTGGAAGTATTTAAGAAATACGACATCAGATATTTCTTCTATAACGGCGGAAACGACTCGATGGATACATGCAACAAGATTTCCAAATACATGAAAAAAGTCGGCTA
>CAYJIQ010000024.1:11362-12938 GCA_964370275.1 uncultured Christensenellaceae bacterium | reverse complement strand
TCCGTTAAATTCCACAACACCATAGCCCACAGTAGCAAGCCCCGGGTCAATTCCTAAAATCTTCATATTCACTCTCCACCATACATTTTACTTGGTTACAGAATAAATGTCAAAGAAAATAATATTGCCTCCGTATTATCTCCATAATGTGTAAATTTGTTAAATTTGCTTGAAAATGGATGTAAAAAATCGCACATTTAATTGACATTTGTCTCAATTTGTGGATAATATATATATGCGTATAATTGCGCTTAAATAAAATTTGCGAGGTGCATTATGAGGTGTGGATGTAGAGAGTGCGGTACTTTTATGGTGAACTCGGAAAACGAATGTGTATGTCCCGCATGTCTTGAAAAGTGTAACGACTGTCTCGGCGGAGGGCGCAAGGGAAACATCGTCATTAAAGACGGATGGTCTCTTCCCGAACACATAAGAAAGGCGTACGATGAAGATTTTACTTGTAAATGACGACGGAATACAAAGTCCCTCGATTATTTCGCTCGCAAAGGCACTGGCAAAGGAGCACGATGTAACCGTAGTCGCACCGCAAACACAGAGGAGTGCTTTTTCACATGCGATAACTATGTTTGAAAACTTAATTGCCAAGAGATGTGATTTTGACGGCATAAAGGCGTATTGTATCTCGGGAACCCCCGGAGACTGCGCAAAGCTCGGACTTAAAACGCTTTGCCCCGATGCACAAGTGCTGATTTCAGGAATAAACCTCGGCTGGAATGTGGGCACGGATATTCCATACTCGGGAACAATTGCCGCCGCATCAGAAGGTGTACTTTCAGGAATTCCCGCTATGGCGCTTTCAAGAGAGGTTGAGCAAGACTACGATTACGCATACGAAGGCGAGTTTATGACGGCGTTGCTTAAGACTCTCGACTTTTCGATTTTTGAACACAAGATTGTACTCAACATAAATTTCCCTACAACTAAACCAAAAGGAGTTCGATACACAGTACCCGCAAAGCTCGACTACGGCGAATACTATGAGCAAATATCCGTAGATGGCGATACCACCCAATATCGCCTGCGTGGCGAACTAAAAAGTTTTGGAGAAGAAGGCACGGATTCATACGCTGTAAAGCAAGGCTATATCTCTATTACCCCGCTTGGAGTAGACCGAACTACACACCATCTTTTTGAGATGATTTCGCAAATTAAGCTTTAAACCGAGGCAATCATAAAGCTCCCGGCGAGCTATTGTAAATAATCCAAGGACAATTTTGCAGGAATAAAAAATAAACTTGCAAAATTGTCCTTTTGTGTTACAATAAAACAGAAAGATTTGCAGTCGATTTATTAGTTGCTGCAATTTGGAGGAAATATGGATCAACAAAACTTACTAAACAGAATAAAAGCCGAACACCACTCGCTCAGCAAGGGGCAAAAGGCGATTGCGAACTACATAACCGAAAATTACGACAAAGCTGCATACATGACCGCCGGAACTCTCGGGCGCACAGTTGGCGTCTCTGAATCCACCGTCGTAAGATTTGCTTGCGTTCTCGGCTACGACGGATATCCCAAGTTACAAAAGCATCTTCAGGAGATAATAAAAAACAAG
>CAYJIQ010000024.1:8302-11314 GCA_964370275.1 uncultured Christensenellaceae bacterium | reverse complement strand
AAACCTCATGGAAGGACTTTCTTCCGATAAAATTGTCGATACTGTTTTAAAAACAGATATAGCAAACCTAAAATCCACAAGGGAAAGCCTAGACATCGAATCCCTTGAAAAAGTTGTAGACCTCATAATCGGAGCAAACAAGCTTTACATTATCGGCTTTAGAAGCAGCGCGCCCTTATGTCGTTTTTTATCATACTACCTAGGCTACATAATTGAGCCCCCGCACCTACTTTCAGGAGGAGTTGCCGACATACACACACAACTTATGCATATAAACGAAAACGACCTAATTATCGGAATCGGCTTCCCAAGATATTCAAGACAGACGGTTCAGGGACTTTCCTTTGCAAAAAAACGAGGTGCAAAAGTAGTCGCCATTACCGACAACATTACCTCTCCGCTATACACTTATGCGGACGAATGTATTTTGACAAAGAGCCACATGAACTCGTTTGTAGATTCATTAGTTGCGCCTCTTAGCATGATAAACTCGCTTATCATAATGATCGGGCTGAAAAAGAAGGACACTCTTCTTGACAACTTCAGCATTATGGAAGATGCTTGGAGACAAAACGACGTTTATACAATTCAGGATATGGACTTTTCGGAAATGATATACGAGGTTGATGAAGAATGAAAATAGCTGTTGTCGGAGGCGGTGCTGCAGGAATGATGGCGGCGTATGCCTCTGCTATTTCGGGCGCAACCGTCACTTTATACGAAAAAAACGAAAAGCTTGGAAAGAAGCTCTTTATTACGGGAAAAGGACGTTGCAACGTCACAAACGCCTGTGAAATCGAGGATTTTTTTGCAAACATTCCTACAAACTCTAAGTTTTTATACAGCGCTCTTTACACATTCTCAAACGATGCACTCGTGCAACTGCTTGAAGAAAACGGACTTGCGCTAAAAACAGAGCGAGGAGCAAGGGTTTTTCCGGTTTCAGACAAATCAAGCGACGTCATTGCAACGCTTAAAAAAATGCTTGCCGGGGCAAATGTAAATGTTCGTTTGAACACCGAAGTTTTAAGCATCGACGCAATAGACGGCAAGATTTCGGGCGTTACGCTAAGAAGCGGACGGGTTAAATACGACGCTGTAATCGTCGCAACCGGGGGTGTTAGCTACAAGAGCACAGGGAGCAACGGACAGGGTTTTTCCATGATAACAAAGTTGTCTCACAGCGTTACCGAGCTCAAGCCTTCGCTAATCCCTATGGTCTGCCGCGAAAACACACTATGCAAGACACTCCAGGGACTTTCGCTCAAAAACGTATCGGTGGAGCTTTTTGAAGGCACTAAGTCGCTTTATAAAGAACAGGGCGAAATGCTCTTTACGCACTTTGGACTTTCAGGCCCGCTCATATTAAGCGCATCAGCGCATTTAAAAGACTATTCATTTAAAGACACCAGAATTGTCATCGATTTAAAACCTGCGCTCAGTGAACAAAAGCTCGACGCTCGCATACTGCGTGATTTTGACGAAAACAAAAACCGCTCGTTTGCAAACTCGATGCGAGGGTTATACCCGGGCAAGCTCGCATAGATTATGCCTGAAATTTTGGACATCGACCCTACCGCACAGGTCAATTCTGTAACAAAGCAGATGCGCTCGCACATTGTTAAGACCACGAAAAATTTTACATTTCACATAGAAGATTTACGCACCATTGATGAGGCAATCGTAACAAGAGGCGGTGTAAACGTAAGGGAAGTAGATGCGACAACCATGCAAAGCAAGCAAGTTTCGGGGCTTTATGTAGCAGGAGAGATGCTTGATGTTGACGCATACACAGGCGGCTTTAATCTGCAAATTGCATTTTCAACCGGATATCTTGCGGGGATGAGCGCAGCTTTAAGTTAGACAACGAGGAGGATTTTATGAACCTTAAAAAACTCGGGCTGTTTTTTGAAATTTTGCTCGACATAATAATAATCGGCGGTGGCGTCTTGGTGCTCACCATACCGCTTTGGATAGATGTTGTGATAAGCGATGTCCTTCTTGGGGGCATCGAGCATACTCCTTCGCTCATATTCTTCTACGTTGGGGGAATTGCCGGGCTGTGGTTTATGATAAGTATGCGCTTTATGACAGTGTCCGTTCGCAAGGGCAATGCGTTTATAAAGGCAAACGTTTCAAGGCTCAAGCAGATGAGCATCTCCTGCATAATATTAATGCTCGATTTTGTATACCTCACCGTCGTTTCGGGAAGTGTTATCGGATATTTTTGTATACTCCTGCTATTTCTCGCATCTCTTTCTGCGCTAATCTGCGCATGGGTTTTTGACCGTGCAATAGAGTTTAAAGCAGAAAACGACCTTACGATATGAGGTGAAACATGGGCATAATAGTAAACCTAGACGTTATGATGGCTAAGCGAAAAATGAGCTTAAACGAACTAAGCGCAAGGGTGGATATCTCGCTTGCAAACCTCTCTATATTAAAAAATAACAAGTGTAAAGCGATAAGATTTTCGACGCTCAGTGCTCTTTGCAAAGAACTTGACTGTCAACCGGGCGACATACTCGAATACACTTGCGAAGATTGACTTTATTCACTAAAACTAATATACTGAAAAGTGAAAGACATGAAAGGGGAAATTGAAATGGAAATTAAAGAACAGATTGCTCAGCTTTTATGTGAGGACGCAAAGTATACAAACAAAGAACTCGCGACTATGATAGGCGTAAGTGAAGATGATGTATGTCAATGCATCACCGACATGGAAAAGAACGGAACAATCCTCAAATATGTTGCACTCATCAACGACTACAAGCTAAACCGCGACCATGTTGAGGCAATAATTGAGCTAAAAGTTGCTCCGCAAAGGGATCTGGGATATGAAGATATCGCAAAGCGCGTGCACAAATTTAACGAAGTAAAGGCAGTTTACCTTGTTTCGGGCGGCTATGACCTGCATGTCAAAGTCGAAGCCGAAAGCATGCAGGCAATATCAAACTTTGTATGGGAAAAACTTGCGGTTCTTGATGGGATAACGAGCACTGCAACCCT
>CAYJIQ010000024.1:0-8292 GCA_964370275.1 uncultured Christensenellaceae bacterium | reverse complement strand
CAACCCTCTTTATAATGAAAAAATACAAGGACAACGGGGTCAGCATGGTTGGCGAAGACGTTGCGGAAAGACTGGTGGTTACTCCATGAACACTGAAAAATATATTGCTAAGAACATTGCCGAAGTTCCAAAATCCGGCATAAGAAGATTTTTTGACATAGCAAGTTCAATGAAGGATGCTATTTCCTTAGGCGTCGGCGAGCCAGATTATGTGACTCCCTGGAATGTTCGTGAAGTTGCGATTCACTCTATTGAAAAGGGGCGTACTCACTACACCTCAAACCACGGTCTTGAAGAGTTGCGCAGTGCGGCTTGCGAATATCAAAAAAGCAGGTTTAATGTTTCATATAATATTGACGAGTGTTTTATCACCGTCGGCGCAAGCGAGGCTCTTGATCTTGCGTTTCGTGCAATAGTAAACCCGGGAGACGAAATATTGATCCCCGCACCCTCGTATGTATCGTATTTCCCCGGAGTTAAATTTGCGGGCGGAGTGCCTGTAGCTGTTGACACATTTGAAGAGGACAACTTTATCCTCACTCCCGAAAACTTAAAAAAGGTAATAACAAACAAAACCAAAGCGATTGTTTTGCCCTTCCCCAACAACCCTACTGGCGCAATCATGACGGCGGATCAGCTCGAATCAATAAAGCCGATAATCATCGAAAATGATTTGCTCGTAATCTCGGACGAAATATATGCCGAGCTTACATATGGCGGTGCGCACGTTTCTTTTGCCTCGGGAATGGAAGAGAGAACCATCCTAATAAACGGTTTTTCCAAGGCCTTTGCCATGACCGGCTGGAGACTCGGTTATGCCATGGCTCCCCTGCCTATTGTCGATGCAATGGTAAAAATTCACCAGTATTCAATGCTTTGCGCACCCATCGTCAGCCAAGATGCAGGGCTTGAGGCGCTCACATATGAGATGCGAAACAACTACTCGCAAGTCCGCAGCATGGTTGCAAGCTACAACAGAAGAAGACTCCTCATTTTAGAAGGCCTTCGCGAGCTGGGGCTCCCGTGTTTTGAGCCAAAAGGAGCATTTTACGTCTTCCCGAACATTAAAAAATCGGGACTTAGCTCAGACGATTTTTGTGAAGGTTTGCTCATGGGTCACAAAGTTGCCTGTGTTCCCGGTACAGCTTTTGGAGCTGCGGGAGAGGGATTTATGCGCTGTTCGTATGCGTCATCGGTCGAAAACATAAAAGAAGCGTTAAAGCGCATCAGTGAATATTTAAAGGAAATAAACTATGTCAATTAAACTGCTCGCACTCGATATGGACGGAACACTCCTAAACCGCTCAAGACAAATCACAGACCGAGTAAGAAAGGCTCTGAGTGAGGCTATAAAACTCGGTGTAACAGTCGTTCCCGCAACGGGAAGATCACACATTACGGCGTTTAAACCGCTCGATATGTTCGGCCACGACTTTCCCGTTCTAAGCTCCAACGGCGCTTACATTAGGGACGAAAAGAAAGTGTACTTCGAGGCACACATTTCTCCCGATACCATAGCACGTGCGGTTGAACTGACAAAACAGGAGTGTGTTCCGCTGTACATATACACGGGAGATATGATATATGCGACTCCGAGAAACCTCCACACGGGAATGATTGACAGGTGGCGTGAGGTTTGCGAAAACCCCTTTACATTAGTACAGACGGACGAGGAGCTTTTGCGTATTCCTCAAGAAAAAAATATCTTTAAGCTCTTTACAATAGACGAAAATCCCGAAAGGTTTAGCGTTGTGAAAAGCAGATTTCGAGCGGAATTCCCCGAACTTTCCTCTGTCAACTCTGAAGAGGCAAACCTAGACATCACGCCGCTTGGGGTTAATAAGGGCAGTGCTCTTGTAACGCTGGCAGACATGCTGGGCATAAAAATGTCTGAGGTTATGGCAGTGGGCGACGGCGAAAATGATATGGAAATGATTGAGCTTGCGGGGATAGGCGTTGCTATGGGCAATGCATACGAAGGCGCAAAATCCGTTAGCGACTTTATCACAGAGGATAACGATCACGACGGAGTTGCCGTTGCTGTGGAAAAATTTATTTTAAAAGAAGAGAACGAACATGCTTAACATAGTTTTAGTTGAACC
The DNA here is from genome assembly GCA_964370275.1 of uncultured Christensenellaceae bacterium. Lineage (GTDB taxonomy): Bacteria > Bacillota > Clostridia > Christensenellales > Christensenellaceae > CAYJIQ01. Next base: position 6,190 of record CAYJIQ010000024.1, on the reverse strand, counting down.
GCAAATCCCCCAAAACACAGGGAATATCTCAAGAACGTGCGCAATCGTCGGCGCGCACCTTCACCTAGTCGAACCTATGGGATTTACTATAGACGAAAAACAAGTGCGGCGAGCCGGGCTCGACTATTGGGACGAGCTGATGCTCACACAATACCCCTCCATTGAAGATTTTTTTGAACAAAACAAGGGTGGCGAATTTTTCTATTTTTCAACAAAGGCAAGCAAGACATACTGCGATATTACATACCCGGAGGACGCTTTTTTGTTATTTGGAAAGGAAACGGCAGGGCTTGGCGAAGATCTCGTATTTGGAAATCCGGACAGGGCTTTAAGAATTCCCATGAGAGAGGATTTACGCTCGCTCAACCTCTCAAATTCGGTTGCAATTGTCATCTACGAAGCGTTGCGCCAAGGCGGTTTTAAGGGACTAAGATAGCACCTCATAACCTACAAAAACCGACACATTGCAATGTGTCGGTTTTTTATTATAGTATTTATTATTACCTTACGCTGTAATTTTTCGGCTTGTCCGAACTTGTAGATCCCGTAAAGTTTTGACGCTTGACCTGGGCATCGTTTTCCAGCTGTGCAAGCCTCGCTTTTAATTTCTTTATCTCTGTTGCAGAAGTCTCCGCCTGCTCAGTAAGTTTTCCGTTTTCCTTGCGCAACATCGCATTTTCCAGCGAAGCACTCTTTAGGTTTGAGCTTAGTTGATCGCATTGGAGTTTTACTGAGTCGACCGCATCTCTTAGTTTTAGATATTCGTCAGTCACGTTAAGAGCCGAAAGCGTGGCCAAACCCACAGAACTTATTCCCATGCCTTCTGCTATGAGCTGTTTTCCCTGTTCGTCGAGGTAACAACCTACTCTGTGCATATGTTCAACGCTGTCCTCAGACACCATATTATACTCTCTGCCAAACACAACTATTGTCGCTTTGTTTTTCATAATCCACCCTCCGAACCTATTGCAAACTAATTGCTTACTTCGTATTTTATCACGAAAAATGCACTAATGCAATATATAATGTAAATTTGTCGTCGGATTTTACTGCATTTTGTTATATAATGGACATCTTTAAAAGCAACTGCCGCCTTTGCCAAAAAGTTTTTTTACAGTTTCGTTTTACTCAGAGGATATACCGGATTTCGCGTTTGGCATGTAAATCTGCATACCGGGATACAAATTATTGCCATTTTGACTAACAAGCTCATCCTTGTCTATTCCAAATTTATTCGCTATCGAGTCGTAACTTTCGCCCATCTTTGTGTTATACATAAATAAATCCGCAGCTACTTTTGGAATAATTAATTCTTTTCCCTCGAAAATATCGTTGGCTCCAATGTTGTTCTCTTTTAAGATTTCCCTCATGGTAACACCACATTTATTTGAAATGTCAAATATTGTCTCTCCTTGCCCGGCTACGTATGTATCTCTACGCTCGACCTCGACCTTCGCACCTGTGCAATAATCTCTTGGCGGGACCATCACTTTTAGCCCCGCAAATATCTGTTCGGGCGAGGTAAAGCAGTTTGCACGCACAATCATGCATACGGGTATACCGTATATTGCACTTAACTCAGAGAGTTTTTCGCCCTGTTTTAAAATATGTTCTTTCATAAACACCTCCGATTACTATTATTCTTTTAAAGGCAACAATATTCACCTTTACAGCCGATGTAAAAAAATGTTATTATTAAAAAGACAGAAATATTGTGGAGGTTTTATGAAAAAAAGAATAGGATCAGATTCTTCAAAAAAAGCGGTTTATGCACTTCTTGTTGGAATGTTGCTCATCATATTTGCTTTTATCATGTACAACATCGGCGGGATTTTTGACGCACTCGGAACGTTCTTTCTAATTATAAGCCCATTTATTTGGGGTGTTGCCATTGCTTATCTGCTAAACGGGCTTGTAAACGTATGCGAAAAGCGGGTTTTTGCATTTTTAAATAAGAAAAAACCACGCGACAACCTGATTAATACACTTTCTGTGATTACTGCTATTGTTGTATTTATAGCTATAATCATCGGGCTTGTGTGGATAATAATACCAAATCTTATAACATCATTCGCACTGCTAGTGACCTCTTTGCCCGACTATATAGCATCATTTCAAGAGACAATTTCTCAGCTCGAGCAGAACTTTAACATACAGCTTGACTTCCTGCAAGACCTAAACATGTCCTCGGGAGTTCTCGTATCACAGCTTGAAGATTGGATAATGTCTGACAGCGCTAGCATCGCAGACACCTCTATTTCCGTCATAACGCAGGTTGCCGGCGGAATCTCTAATGCGTTTATTTCGCTTATCGTCGCAATTTACCTGCTTTTTTCAAGAAAGCTTTTCATCAACGGCTCAAAGAAACTCCTCTACGCGATATTTCCCAAAAAACACGCTACAAATATCATGCGAGGATGCAGACATACGAACAAAGTGTTTTCTAAATTTATTGTGGGTAAATTATTCGAAGCGCTCATAGTTTTCTTTATGACGTTTATAATAATGGTAATCGTCATGCCCGCAAACCCCTACAATCTGCTGATAAGCGTGCTAATGGGAGTCTTTAACTTAATTCCGTTTTTTGGACCGTTTATCGGAGCAATCCCGAGCTTGCTTATACTCCTCGTATACAACCCAACCTATGCGCTGTGGTTTCTCATCATCGTGCTCGTTACGCAACAGATTGACGGACAGTTTATAGGTCCCAAAATTTTAGGCGGTTCGACGGGACTCATGCCATTTTGGGTTATCTTTGCGATAATAGTCGGAGGCGGACTCTTTGGCATCCTTGGGATGATTTTGGGAATTCCCGTTTTTGCAGTCATTTACACTATAATCACGCAACTTGTAGACAATTCGCTAAAGAAAAAAGGACTTTCTACAAACGAAGAAGACTACTCAAACCCAATAGACGACGATGACCACATAGTGAGGAAACCCAAAAAGACGGATGCATCACAAGAAAGAGGCTTAAGTGACATGCTCCATGACTCGCTTAACAAAACTGCAGATTACATGCACGATAAGGTTACGAGCGATGAAAAAGGCGCTGTTCCGTCTAACAAAGAAGTGACCGAGTTTGAAAACACAGCAAGCAACAAACAAGAATCATCTTCAAACGACATTTAGTGTTGATTTAAACATCAAGATAGCAGTTCCGCAAAGTTGAGCAGCGCTTCCCATTCGCTGACAGGTTGAGAAGCCGACTCTATTGCAAGCGCAATTATCGTGACCGCCGCTGCAATTCCTATGCCTATGAGCACCCATGCGCCGGTAGAAAGCTTCTTTTTTGCGGAGTTGTGAGCTTCATCGTTTTGGTTGCTGTTCATTTGAAAGCTGCCCTCGTCACTAAAATCAGGCATCTTTTCGTCACTCTCATAATAGTTCATTTGATAATGTTCTTCGACTTGCTGCCCTCCATATTGTTCTTCGCTTTGCAAAAACTCAACTCCCTGAGGCTGCATAATAATTTCCTCTTGTTGTTGAGGTTCTTCCCAGCGATCCAGCTCAAAAAGCAACTCCTCCATAGATGAAATTCTTTCCTGATACCGCACTGCCATTCCCTTCATAAGCGCAACTTCCTTTGCGGCATCTATGTTTATCCCAAAAGCGGACGGGCGCTGCAATGTGTCGTTTTGCAACCTTTCTGTGGATTCTTCGGGCGAAATTCCGGTAATTGCGCGGTACATAGTAGCGCACATTGCATAAACATCCGTCCAAGGACCCTGATTGCCCTTTGAACTGTACTGCTCAATCGGCGCATAGCCGGGCTTTAGCAATACAGAGAGGCTCTTTTCGTCCAACCCTTGAAAGTCTCTTGCCGCCCCAAAGTCTATAAGCTTCATGTATCCCGCTTTTGAAATCATTATGTTATCCGGACTTATGTCCCTGTGAATAATTCCCTGCGCGTGCATCTGCGCAAGAGAGGTCATTATCGGTCGCATCATCATAAACACTTGGTTTGCCGGCAGTGCCTGGTTCATAGAGTTCAAATACTGTTTAAATGTTTGCCCGTCAATATACTCCATTACGATATAAACTGTTTCGTTTTCGCTCAAACATTCGTAGACGCAGACAATCCCTGCCAGATTGTTAAACTTTGCAAGCTTCGTCGCCTCGCCCATAAACTGCTCTCGCCCATGCTTGAAAAACTCCTCTTTTTCGCCCATATAAGGAGTTACGGTACTTGTCAGTGTTGACTCTCGCATTACAAATCCATTAGGAAAAAACTCCTTTAGTGCGACCATATTCCCATTTTGCAAATCTAATCCTATGTAGGTGATTCCAAACCCGCCTTCGCCAATGACATTACCTATCAGATATTTTCCCGCAATAATCGTCCTTGGGGCAAGTTGATGCGGCTTGGAAACGATGTTTTTATCGTGAAATCCGCAGAAAGGACAATAGCCCTGCCCCGGCTTTTTTTTCATACAAGCAGTGCAATAATAATTAATATCAGTCACAGTATCACCTCCTATTATAGTTTAAATCTTAACATATTTTGAGCAAATTCGCAAGATGAGCATCATTTTCTCAACCCTTTCTTTTCCAAGAATTTTTTCATTTCATCAATAAAATATTTATATTTGTCAATTTTTATTTAACTATCTATAATTGTATGATACAATATGTATAATATCCCTACGGTTAAACGAGGGAAAAGCAAAGGAGACTATTATGATAAATATTTGGCACAATATCAGCCCTTCAAGAATTACACCTTCTGACTTTATCTCAGTAATAGAAATTGAAAAAGGCTCAAAGAACAAATATGAACTAGATAAAGAAACAGGCCACATGATTCTTGACAGAATTCTATACACCTCGACTCACTATCCTGCTAACTATGGATTTATTCCAAGAACCTATGCGGACGATGGCGATCCATTAGACGTGCTTGTACTAAGCTCGCAGGTTATCAACTCAAGCTCGCTTGTGAAGACATATCCCATCGGTGTCATTACGATGCTTGACCAGGGAAAGCTTGACCAGAAGATAATCGCTATCCCCTTTAACGACCCGACATACTGCGGATACACAGACATCTCCGAGCTTCCTAAACATGTATTTGACGAAATGAGCCACTTTTTCTCGGTTTACAAGAGCTTAGAGGGAAAAGAGACGGTTGTCGACGCACCACAGGGAAAAGATGCTGCACAGCAGATAATAACCGACTGCATCGAAGCGTACATCGAAGAGTTTTGTAGGTAATTTCACAAAACACCTCCAAGGCGAATATTTTATAGAGGATTATCAAACGGATACCTCAAAAGAACAAAGAGAAAGGACTCACTACGTTGGTGAAAAAGATATTGCTCACGGGTGGCGGAACTGCCGGACATATTACCCCAAACATCGCTCTTCTTCCTGAATTTGAAGCGAGAGGCGACGATGTTTTGTATGTATGTTCAAAAGAAGAGATGGAAAAAAAAATAGTTGAAGGAGCAGGGCTTAGGTATTACTCGATAAGCTCGGGCAAGTTGCGCAGATACTTCAGCTTTAAAAACTTTATCGATCCGTTTAAGATCATAAAGGGCTATTTCCAATCTCGAAAGATTATAAAAAGGGAGAACCCCGATATCGTCTTTTCAAAAGGCGGTTTTGTCAGCGTGCCCGTCGTCTACGCTGCAGCACACAAAAAAGTGCCTATTGTCATCCATGAGTCTGACTACACTCCCGGGCTCGCAAACAGGCTTTGCGTAAAAAAAGCAAGCAAAATCTGTGTTAGCTTTGAAGCCGCCGCAAAACACGTGCCCTCCTCAAAGTGCGTCATTACAGGTTCGCCCGTAAGAGGCGAGCTTTCCCGAGGAAACAGGAAAAGCGGGCTCGAGTTTTTAGGTTTTAACGATAGCAAACCCGTGTTGCTAATCATGGGCGGCTCTCAGGGCGCACAGGCTGTAAACGAGGCTGTGCACGCAAGCCTAGATGAGCTTCTTAAAATGTTCCAGATTGCCCATATCGCAGGCGCGGGCAAGGTGAACACACAGATAGACAAGGCAGGCTATCGCCAATTTGAATACATTTCAAGTGAACTTGCAGATGTTTTTGCGGCGACAGACATGATGATTACCCGCGCGGGAGCAAACGCAATATTTGAATTGCTCTTTTTATGTATCCCCGCACTGCTAATCCCTCTACCACTTGAAGCAAGCAGAGGCGACCAGATTCTAAATGCAAAATACTTTGT
>CAYJIQ010000023.1:0-12955 GCA_964370275.1 uncultured Christensenellaceae bacterium | reverse complement strand
CTCTCTTGCTTTAACTCCGTATACTTTTTCAAGCGTAAATACAAACTTTTTCACACTTTTCCACCTAACTTAACAGCGATCTCATCATTGCAAGTGTCTCTTCTATTGAGCTCGTTTCTTCGACCTCTTGCTTTAATATGTCGTTTATCGGCTTCCATAGTTTAACCGCATTGTCATGTTCTTCGCTGTTTCCTTGCTTATATGCACCGATGCTTATCAAATCTTTTAGCTCGTTATACGTCGTCATGTAGTTTTTAAGCTGCCCAGCGAGAATTTTGTGTTCATCGCTTACTATTTCAGGCATCAGTCTGCTTATACTTGCAAGAACGTCTATAGCTGGATAATGGTTGTTGTTTGCTAATTTCCTCGATAGAACAAAGTGTCCGTCTAAAATACCTCTTACGGTATCGGATATTGGTTCATTCATATCGTCGCCTTCTACAAGAACCGTGTAAATCCCAGTGATGCTACCTTCTTGCGAAGTTCCTGCTCGTTCGAGCAACCTCGGAAGCATCGCGTATACCGACGGCGGAAATCCTCTTGATACGGGCGGCTCTCCTACCGCCATTCCGATTTCACGCTGTGCCATCGCAAAACGTGTCAGTGAATCCATCATAAGTAAGACTTTTTTTCCCGTATCTCTAAAATATTCTGCTATTGCCGTCGCAACCATTGCGGATTTTAACCTTAGCAATGCCGGTTGATCGGAAGTCGCAACTATGAGTACGGATTTTGCAAGACCTTCTTCTCCAAGATCCCTTTCTACAAAGTCAAGAACCTCTCTGCCACGCTCCCCAACCAGAGCGATTACATTTATATCAGCGGTAGCTCTTCTTGCAATCATTCCGAGCAGCGTACTTTTACCTACACCACTTCCCGCAAATATTCCGACACGTTGGCCTTCTCCCATAGTGAGAAACCCATCTATACTGCGCACTCCGAGTTCGAGCGATTCTTTTATGCGCTTTCTTCCGAGCGGAGACGGCGGCGCACTCTGAACCGGATAAACCGTGTCGGGTTTAATCGGCCCTTTCCCGTCCATCGGTTTGCCTAGCGCATCCAGTATTCTGCCCCTCAACCCTTCTCCTACCGGCACCGAAAGTTCTGAACCCGTTGCCACCACTTTATTGCCAACTCCAATACCCGTAAGTTCTCCATAGGGCATGAGCAACACAACTTCATCTCTAAAACCGACCACTTCCGCGTAAACAAATTCGTCGTTTGTGTTAGATATAATCTTGCATATATCTCCCATCTTAACGAGCGGGCCTCTTGATTCAACAGCCATTCCAACCACTTTGCTTATGCGTCCGCTGAACTCTACTGAATCTACACCGTCAACTCTACTCATTAAATCCTTAATTTTAGCGTCCAGTGTAGGCATCGTTAAAGCTCCTCTCTTAAGTTATCTTCTATCATTTTCAGCTGTTTTGTGATCCCCGTATTTACATTTCCATAGCCCGTTTCGAGTACACAATCTCCCTTTTCGAGCAATACGTCTCTTACAACATCTATTCCCATAGCCTGCAGGTCGTGAATTTGTTTCTCATTCCCTACGCTGAAAAATCTCTTGTAGTCTTCTACACTTATGCGCATGATCCGCTTTTTATCCTGCCTGAGTATTGCTGCTGTTCCTTTTATTAAGTTCATAAACACAGCGTCGTTTTTATCATACTCTACGTCTATGACTTTTTTTGCAATCTCTACTGCCACACTCAAAATTCCCGATTGGACTCTTTCGTTTTGTGTCTGGCAAGTGCGGTTAATCTCATCTATAAACTTTTGAAACCTTGCCTCTTCGTCTGCCTTTAGCTTCTCAATCTCATCTTGCGCTTTGGCCAAGCCTTCTTTTGTGGCCTCTTCCCTAATCTGATCAGCTTCGCTCTGTCCCTGAACTTTTGCCTCTTCGATTATCTCCTGTGCCTTTTGCTCACATTCCTCGATATTCTTCTTTGCTAAGTCAAGCTCTACTTGAAGTTTTTCGAGCAATTCTTGCATCTGGGCTTTTTTTTCGTCCAGTAAATCCTCTTTACTCCCAGGCGAATGTTCCTCTTCTAAGACAAGTTCCTCGGGTTTAACGAGATCTTCTAGTTTTGGAAGCTCTACTATTTCTACGAGACTGCCCGAAATTACGGAGTCTCTGCGAATTTTAAACGTACTCGTCTCCCGCACCTCCCCTGCTTATCTCGATCTCACCGGCATCTTCTAGTCTGCGGATTACGTTTACTATTGTCTGTTGTGCATTTTCTACATCCTTAACACGCACAGGTCCCATGTAGTCCATGTTTTCCTTTATAGTTTCCGCCATACGCTTTGAGATGTTTGCATAAATCATCTTTGAAATCTCTTCGCTTGCACCCTTTAGTGCAATGGTAAGTACGTCTGTATCCACATCCTTGATAATCCGCTGGAATATAAGACCCGGTAGGTTGATGATATCCTCAAAGACAAACATACGGCGATGTATTTCGTCCACGAGTTCGGGATCGGATTCTTGGATAGCTTCGAGAATCATCTTCTCTGTGCTTCTGTCCACAGCACCCAAAATTTCGACAACTGACTCTATACCGCCAACAACGGTATTTTCGGCAAGGTCTATACTTGAAAGCTTTCTTTCAAGGACGCGCTCTGCCTCTCTTATATAGTCGGGCGAAGCGACTGTCATCGTTGCTATTCTTTCAATAACAACCCTTTGAATTTCAGGGTCTAGCGACGATACAACCATTCCTGCCTGTTTTGGGTCCAAATAAGACATTACAAGCGCAATCGTTTGAGGGTGTTCATGCCTAATAAAGTTGAGCACTTGTGCGGGGTCTGCTTTTCTTACAAAATCAAAAGGTCTAACCTGGAGTGAAGCTGAAAGTTTTCCTATAAGAGCGTCTGCTTTTTCCTCGCCCATTGCGCGCACAAGTACATCTCTTGCATAATCGATGCCGCCCTCTTCAATAAAGTTTTTAGCGAGACATATGTCTCTGAACTCTTCAAGCACAGCATCCTTTGTCTCTGAGTCAAACGTGCGTATGCTCGTAATGCTAAGCGTTAATTGTTCGATTTCATCTTCAGAAAGGTGCTCGTATATTTTTGCTGAGGATTCTCTCCCGAGCGCCACCATTAATATGGCGGCCTTTTCCTTGGGGCTTAATTCATGTTCCATACGGGTTACCTCCTAAGATCATCCGATATCCAATTGCGCAATAGTTGTGCAATGGAAGCGGTGTTGTCGCTTACTATATCGTGTAGTTGCGCCAACGTGTCGTTTTGAGGTTCCGCAAACAGCGCATCTCTTTGTTCCTGTTCAATTCTCGCAAGCTCTTCTTCTTCGCGCAAGCGTTCTTGCTCTTCGATGAATGCTTGGTGTTGTTCTTGCATCTGCTTTTGTTTCTTTTTGCTGCTCTTCATCACCAAAATAACGATGATAATTAGTAAAAGTACTAAGCCCAAAGCGATGAACAAGATTGGTTGAGCCGATACCGGTATTCCCAAGAATCCAATTTCTGAGCCCGGATCTACAGCTGTCTCTTCGATCGGCGCACTAAATTCGCGCACGGCAACAGTAACAAATTCAATCGGCACGCCTATTGCTGTGGTAATCTGAGTTGCTACTTCCTCTTCTATGCCCGCAAGTTCCTCGCCACCGTTTATCAGTAACGTACAGGAAATTGTTTCAATCTGTCCTTGTGACTCTTCGAGTGTTTGATTTATTTCGTTAACTTCTGCGTTTATTTCGTTTGTAATTTGATAGTATACACTGTTTCCGGCATTTTCGTCTACCTCCGGATATACAGGCGCTATGCCGTTTTCATCCGTTCCCGGCTCTCCGCCGTCATCTTCGGCTTCTCCGATAACTCTCTCTTCGAGCTGTTTCATGCTCGTTATGATACCAATATTTTCTTCTGCACCTATTTCTGTAACCGGTTCAAGCTGGACTGAGTTGATAACAGATTTATCAAAGTTTAGTGTCACGCTTACACTTGCCGACATGTTCGACTTGCCGAAAACCGGTGTAAACAACTCTATAATCTGCTGCTCTAACTGATTTCTTACAGTGTTAGTGAGCGCAAGTTGTTCTTCGTATCCTCCACCGCCCGACGAACCACTCATGGTGTATTCATCGTAGACATTCATTTTAGTGTCCGTAAGCTCCACATTTTCGGGTGATAATGACGGTACACTTCTCGAGACAAGGCTTTTGATAAGATCTGCCTCCTCGTCAGTCAGTCTATCCACATTGTCGTCAAGCTCAAGTATTACCGATGCAGAAGCTTCGGAATTTGTTGTGTTTGAAAGAACAAAATTGCTCTCTTCCGCCATCGATATAAGCACTTTTGCATCCTTAACTTTATCCATAGCACGAAGAGTTACCATTATGTCCTCTTGTTTTTGATATGTTTCATAAAGTTCTTTGTCTGCATCTGTTGAGCCAAATCCCGTTGCACTTGAGTATATGTCATAGTTATACCCTGTCTGTGGATATCCAAGCGCTGTCATGCTTAGCCTTATTTCCTCAACATTAGCAGCGGGTACTTGCACCGTGCCATTTGAAACTCTTGCATCGATTCCGTCTTCTTGAAGCTGTGCATATACCTCTGCCGCCTCAGCTTCTGTCATATCGGAAAATAACGTAGCATAAGCAACATTACCTGAAGTTGCAATAATAAATATCAAAACAACGACGGTAAGTGCAAGCACTCCGATTACCATGCCTTTTATGGCTTTGCCGAGTTTTCCCCAGAAATCTTTAACTTTTTGTGTATTATTAGATAAAAATTCTTTCAGATCATTCACCTGCTTCTATTTTGCACTGATTATTTTATGATTTCAAAACGAAGTTTGCGACAAAATGTCGCAAACACGTTCAATCTCCGTATACGCTTAGTAAGCTGTTTATATCGAGGATAAGACAAATGCTTCCGTCTCCCATGATACTACAACCGGCTATTCCATCTAACCTTCCTGCCTGTTTTGTAATGAAAAGCGGTATTGGCTTTACAACCGCCTGTTGTTCGCCGATTAGCTTATCCGCAAATAGACAAGCAACCCCGGCTTCACTTTCAACAAGAACCATGATGCCATCTTCGAGCGATTCCGCTTCAGCTTGTACACCAAACGCTTGGTCGAGTCTCAATATCGGACAACACTCTCCTCTTATAATGATAAACTCTTTGCCGTTTGGCTCTCTTACAATTCTGTGAAGTCTGGGCTCTACAGACTCTCTTATTGTCATTGTAGGAACAATGTACATAGAGTCTCCGACTGTAATCTTCATTCCGTCTACTATAGCGAGAGTCAATGGGATGTGCATGATAATGCTCATGCCGTTGCCCGGTTCACTTTCAACGGTAACTCTGCCGCCAACCTTTTCGATGTTGCTCTGAACAACGTCCATACCGACGCCTCTTCCGGAAAACTCCGTAACCTCGCTCTTTGTTGAAAATCCCGGCATTAGGATAAATCCATAAGCTTCCTTGTCCGTAATTTCATGTTCAGCTTTGTAGGTGAGCCCTCTTTCAATAGCTTTTGTGATAAGGACGTCTTTGTTTAGACCCTTTCCATCGTCAGATACTATAACAATAACATCTCCGCCCGAATTTTTAGCCTCTAGCCTGATAGTACCCTTGGGGTCTTTTCCTGCAGCGGCTCTTACTTCGGGTTTTTCAATTCCGTGATCCATTGCATTTCTTATAATGTGCATAAGCGGATCTGAAAGTTGGTCGATGATATTTTTATCAACCTCCGTCTCTTCACCGATAATCTTAAGCTCGGCCTGTTTTCCGACTTTTTTGCACATATCACGGACAATTCTTTGCATTTTATGAAATGTTGATGAGATTGGAACCATTCTTATCGACATGACAATATCCTGCAACTCATCTGTTAGCTTTCTTAAAATTCGCGCTTGTTTGTCAAAATTTTCGAGGTGCAAATCCGCAATGTCCGGGTTTTTTGTCACCATCGATTCAGAAGTTACGATTTCTCCTACAAGATTCATCAGTTTGTCAACTTTGTTTACGTTTACACTGATAAAGCTTTGGCGAACAGGTTTGTCGTCCTGCTTTGCGTCTTGAGGTTTGCTTTTTGGCACGGGAACTTGCTCAACCGCTTCAACCGCCTCTTCTTTTACGTGAACGACTTCTGTCAGCTCGTAACTTTGCATAAACAAAGTTTCGTCAAGTTTGTTTTTTATTACATCGATATTGCTCGCAGGAACAGTCATGTAAATAGTTATTCCGTTTGCGGCAATGTCCTCATCACAATTGTCGTCGAGATTCTCAGGAATGTGAGTATAGCTCGAACAAAAGTCTTTGAGGGCAATGACAACACCAAATGCACGTATCGTTTCCATCTGGCATCCTTGCTCGAGTAACACCTTTGCCTTGTAGAAAAGATCTCCGTCTTCAGGCGCAAGTTTGTCAAACGGTACATCCTCTGCCGTTTCGCTAAAACTTAGCGTAACAGCGCTGTCTTCCTCGGCTTTTGCCGACGAAGGAGCTTCCGCTCCACCTTCAAGTGATTTTTTAATTTCCTTTAGCTCCGCAACAAGTGCGTCGGCGTTTCCATCCGGGTCGCTACCGTTTTCTATCTTTTGCATTTCCTCTTTGAAGAAATCCATAGCCTCAAGGACAATATCAAAAATTCTAGCCCAGTCACGTTCTGCGTTTAGATCTTCTCTTAGCTTTGAAAACAAGTCCTCAACAGCATGGGCGAATTTTGACATAGTGTCAAACTCCATCATTGCCGAAGAGCCCTTTATGGTATGCATGACTCTAAAGGTTTCGTTTATCTGTTCTTCATTAAGGCATGCATTTTTTTCTCCACCGAGAAGCAACTCCTCGAGCTGTTCAAGAAGTTGTGAATTCTCAAACAAGTACATCTCCAGTAAGTTATCATTATCTGCCATTGTTTAGCCCTCCTCGCAAAACTTAGAATTTGTTCAATGCTGAAATAATGATATCTTCCTTAAATGGTTTTACGACAAATCCTTTGGCGCCCGAAAGAACCGCTTCTTTAACCATAGCCTCCTGCCCAAGAGCAGAAACCATGACTACATTAGTCTGGGGTCTTGTCTTCATTATCTCTTTTAGAGCTTCAAGCCCGTTCATCTCGGGCATGGTGATGTCTAGCGTTACAATATCCGGTTGTAGTTCCGCAACTTTTTGAACGGCAACAGCGCCGTTTTCTGCCTCGCCGACAATCTCAAAACCATTTTTCGCAAGCATATTCTTTATCGTAACCCTCATGAATGCCGCATCGTCTACTACCAATACTTTTTTCATCTAATCCTCCTAATGTTGTAAAGCGTTATTGCAATCTTTATAAAAACTTTTCTCCTCTGCCGACGGTTTTCACTTTTAGTGAACCGTCTTCGGGCGAAAGTTCTATTGTCCTACCATACTGACCGCCTATATCTCTGCCTGTGATTGGAATCTTTAGTCTAAGCAATGCGGCGATGCAATTCCCGGCGTTTCTGTCTCCTACTTTTAGGATATCATTCTTGCCGTTTCCTAGATGTCCGAACATGTGTGCCCCACCCGCAAGTTTTGCTACGATGTTGGGCTTTTTTGCTCCCTTTTTTATCATTTCGTCCAGAAGTGCAACCACTCCGGTGTCGGCGAACTTTGCCTTATTTGCGGCTCCCGATACCTGTGTACTGTCCGGCAAAACTACATGAACCATTCCGCCGATTTTGTTTATCTTGTCATACATCGTAAGTCCGATACATGAGCCCAAACCCAGTGTAGTAATTTTATCAGGCGCTTTGACTACTCCAAGCTCCGCCATTCCTATTACAACTACGCCCATATTATTCTCCCAAAAGTGCTTTCCTCAGCTTAGCAAAAGATTCGACCGTAGGCATAAGGAAAAAGTGCCCATCCAGTTTATCTTTTAGCGTAAAGAAGCTGGTTTCCAGCATCAAAACACTGTCGCCCACTTCACCGTAAACAAGCGCAGGCACGTTCATGATAGCCATAGCCATGTCTATCGTCATGCGGGGGATGTCGGGGTAAATAGTCAGTCCTGTCATGGATGATATAGCGGATAAATACGAACCTGAAACAATGTTTACTATTTCAAGCAGCGGTTCGAGTTGTTCAAGCGAACCTTCTATATCTTCTTCGCTGACATTAACGTCCATCTGCATCAATGTCTTTAGCATTTTTTGAGCATCCGGCAAATTCTGAGCCATCATAATGAACCCTTCAAGGTCACCTTCAAGCTGAACAAGCACGCCCATAATTACATTTTCGGAACCTGACAACACATCTGCCATTTCACTGTAAGGAATAAGCTTACAATTGGGAACTCCGATGTCCACCGTCTCTCCTACCATTTCGGAAAGTGCCGTTGCAGCATTGCCCGAACCGATGTTGCCTATTTCCCTGAGGATATCAAGATCCATTTCATCAAACATATTTTATGACCTCACTGTATCGAAAATGTTTGTTAATTGTGAACGTCTGCAAATAAGCATACTTTTACACAATTACACCAACCTATACATACATAATATATTAAAATCAAACATTTTGCAACCTAAAATTTATGCAATTTTTAATTTTTTCTTAATACAGTCTTAGGAATGCGGGTATAATTTAATTTTTCCGCATCAGCCGTTTTTTATATCCCCAAGTTTAACCCTGCGTTTGGTGATTTTTAAAGATAAATTCTAGCATTTTTTGCATAATATTCCCTCATTTTCACCATTTAGCAGTTATTATCAGCGGGTTCTATTCGGTAATTTGTTGTATATATCTTGTGTTTTTTGTATTTATATGCATACGTTAACTTTTGTATTACCGCTATGCAAACGCTTTTTTTAACAAATTCTTTTTATTTGTGTAATTTTGGTGAAAACACTGGAAAAAAACATCCTAAGTGTGATATAATGCAAATTGGTCTGTGAACCACGGAAGGAGCCCAGATGTTTGGCTATGTGACGGCGGATAAGCCGGAGATGAAAATAAAGGAATTTGAAACTTATAAAAGTTACTACTGCGGACTGTGCAAAGGCATAAAACACCGCTATTCGCTTTTTACGTGTGGTTTTTTAAACTACGACTGTTCGTTCCTATATATTTTGCTTTCCTCGACATCACAGACAGAGCCCGAGTTTAGCACAGGAAGGTGTATAGCAAACCCTTTTAAAAAGGTCTTTTATGCGAAAGACTCGGGGCTTGACTACGCTGCTGCAATTAACGTGTTGCTCGCAATGGGAAAATTGCAAGACGATGTGACCGACGACAAAAAGCTAACCGCCAGAATACTAAGCTCCATGTTTTGCGGACAGAACAAAAAGGCGACTGCCAGGTATGAAGATGCACGCGCAGCCATCGCAGACAACTTATCTTCATTATATTACCTTGAAAAGGAGAGGTGTGACGACATCGACCTAATTTCAGGAGAGTTTGGCAATCTGCTTGCGCAGGTAATGCAAATTGGCTCAGAGTCGCAGGCTAAGGTTTTTCACAATTTGGGCTATAATCTCGGAAGATGGATATACATAATAGATGCAATGCAGGACATGGAAAAAGACGCAAAAAACTCCTCGTATAACCCATTCGTTGTAAAGTTTGGGCAGGACACCGCAAGCGCTAAGGAGAGCGCAGCCTTTAACATGTATGCAAGTCTTTCAGGGGCATGCAGCGCATACGAACTGCTTGACGTTTACAAAAATGACGCTATAATAAGAAACGTCCTGTTCTCAGGACTATATAAAAGAACCAAGATGACCCTTAACGGAGGTAAAGATGGATCCATACAAAGTGCTCGGAGTTAGCAACACCGCAACGGACGAAGAGGTAAAAAAAGCATACCGCGACCTGGTGAAGAAATATCACCCGGATAAGTACACCGATTCAGACATGGCGGAACTTGCAAACGAAAAACTCAAACAGATAAATGCGGCTTATGCCGACATACAAAAAATACGTTCGGGGAAGGGAACATCTTCTACGGGTGGATACTCGGGCGGGTATTCTCAAAACACGAATTACAACTATTCAGGCGGGTATACCCCAAGCCCTAAATATCAACAGGCATTTAACTTCATAACTGCAAACAACATAAACGCAGCCGAAAGTGAACTAAACAGGGTAACCGAAAAGGATGCCGAATGGTACTATCTAATGGGACTTGTCATGTTAAGACGAGGATGGTACGACGGTGCACGCCAGAATTTTGGCAGAGCAGTTCAAATGGAGCCTTCAAACCAAACATATCAGCAGGCGTTTAATTCCGTCGGCAACATGGGCGGATACCGCAACTTCTATGGCAACGGACAGAGCGGACAGGGCAGCCAGTGTGGTGTTTGCGACATCTGTGCCGGTCTGATGTGTGCCGACTGCTTATGCGGATGTTGCACATTCTAAAGGCTATACACAACGAGGTGAATAATGAGACCTATTGAGATTCCAGCAAAGCGCATAAGCTTAACAGCTATGTTTTCAGCGTTTAGCGTAATATTTATATATCTTGCATGTATCATTCCGACAGCGAACATCTCGCTATTTTTTGTGAGTTCTCTTTTTGTTTCGGGAATGGTAGTCGAAGAACAGCCTTTTGCGGCATTTATGGTGTACATAATTTCAAGCTTACTTTCATTGCTTCTTGTACCTAACCTTATCATGGTGCTTCCCTACGTCATTTTGTTCGGTCACTATGGCGTCGGAAAATATCTAATAGAAAAGATTCGAGACAGAGTCGTGGCTTTTATTATCAAACTTCTGTATTTTAATGCAGGACTTGTGGCAATATATTTTGTATACGGAGCGTTCTTTGCACCCTTGCTCGAAAGATTGCCGCTATACGCACTCATCGTACTTGCACAGGCAATATTTTTTGCATACGACTACTGCTACACAAAGATTATCGTCATGTACGAAACAAAGGTCAGAAACAGACTCATTCGTTAACTAAGACTGTACAGGTGGTATTATGAGCGAACAAGTTTTTCAAATACTCTCGGGTTCGATGAGATTTTGGTTTATTTTACTTATAGGCGGGATGCTTTTAGCCCTCGTCTTTATTTCGTTGCGTGAATATAAAGACAAAAGAAGCGTCATTGCAGACGTTTCAAGATACATAGGCTACCTCGAAATTTTGTACGGCCCCGAGGACATGTTGGGTGCTCGTGTCGGGCTCACCAACGAAAACACTATAGGAAGCGGATCTTCTTGCGAGATTTGCCTTCATGACGCCAGCGTCGAAAAGTTTCATGCGGAGCTCATTAAACAGGGTGAAGAAATGTATCTTTATCCAAAATCCCCTTCTACAAAGCTAAACGGTGCGAGAATTTCTCAACCTACCGAGGTCTTCAACGAGGACATCATAACCTTCGGAGGCATAGAGACGCTTCTGTTTATAAGATTGGAGGACGAAGATGACAATTAAACGACATGGCGGAACGCTCATACTCATTCTTCTCGTCCTGTTTATCATATCTGCGTTTGCACTGCTCAGCCTGAGGGACGAAACATTTGATGTCGTCGGACTGATTATCGGTGGTGTGCTCGCATTCTTTGTTGTATTCCAATACACAATGATGAAGGGTATCTTCAGACATATAGACAAATTCGCACTTCTTGCGGCACAATTTTTGTACAGCCTGGGAATGGTAATTTTATACCGACTGGATACCTCTACTGCCATTAGGCAGTTCTGCTTTATCTTGGCAGGGTCTATTCTCGTCGTTATCGTCATTTTGCTCGTGCGCAGATCAAAGGACTTCGGAAAACTAAACTGGCTGTTTATGATAATGACCTTGGGGCTTCTTCTTAGCACATTGGTGCTGGGAGAATCTATATACGGTGCGCGAAACTGGATTTCCTTAGGTCCTATTTCCCTACAACCCAGCGAATTTGCAAAGATTTTATTTATTATGATTTCAGCGTACTTTTTCTCGACAAGAGAAAAGCTATCTTCCTTTATCCCATACGTCGTATTCACAGCCTCCTGTGTCATGATTCTCGTCTATGAAAGAGACCTTGGAGCGGGACTTCTCTTTGGGCTTACCTTCTTAATAATGTTTTTTGCCGCAACCGGAAGAACTTGGCTAACCCTCGGCGGTGTGGGCGTGCTCGGTGTGGGCGCAGTGCTGAGCTACAATATGTT
Source organism: uncultured Christensenellaceae bacterium (assembly GCA_964370275.1). Lineage (GTDB taxonomy): Bacteria > Bacillota > Clostridia > Christensenellales > Christensenellaceae > CAYJIQ01. The sequence goes on along the minus strand of CAYJIQ010000023.1, from coordinate 847 downwards.
TTCTCACGTCAGAACACGTGTAGAAGTATGGATTGATCCGTGGGCTTCCTACAACGACCAGGGCTATCAGATTGTCCAGGGGCTTATGGCACTTGCGGCAGGCGGACTTTTCGGCGTCGGGCTTACTAACGGCTCTCCCGAGGTCATCCCGGCTCAGGACACGGACTATATTTTTACGGTAATCGGCGAAGAATTCGGAATTATAGTGGGAATTTTCGTGATATTGTTCTACCTCATCTTCGTTGTCAGAGGAATTTTAATTGCACTCAACGCAAGAAGCACATACGATGCGCTACTCGTTTTTGGCTGTACTGCGATGCTCGCGCTTCAAAGTTTCATAATCATCGGAGGCGTTATTAAACTGATTCCCCTTACAGGCATCACGCAACCCTTTGTCAGCTACGGGGGCAGTTCCATGCTCTCATCTATGATACAGCTTGGCATTATAGAAGGCGTTGCTGTTAAAAACGGCAGAAAAGACGAGGAGTCTCTCGTCATGATGGGAGGTCACATGGAATGAAAGGAATAAACAACGAACCCCAAAACCATGTCGACATTTCGGTTAAATTCAAACGAAACATGAAGATATCTCTCGGAATTTTTTCGGGTCTATTTATGTTGCTTATCGTATTCTTGGGCTACTCTGTAATGACGGACGGAGACGAATGGTACTCATCTCACTATAACCCCAGACTGAGTACGGACACGACGAACATCATCGCAGGAAGCATCATGGAAGCCGGCGGAAAGACGCTTGCCTGGACGGACGATGATTTTGAAAGGCAGTACATCGACGACGAGGGAATGCGCCTTGCGATGGCACATGTCATAGGCGACGTTCACGGCA
>CAYJIQ010000022.1:0-13003 GCA_964370275.1 uncultured Christensenellaceae bacterium | reverse complement strand
CTTACGCCTTCCATGGAATGGAAAAAGACGGACTTGAAATTATGGTTGAGGCGAGAAAGGCAACAGGTTTACCGATTGTTTCTGAAATTATCTCGCCAAAGCACGTTGAAATGTTCGAAATGGTTGTAGACATTATCCAAATCGGCGCAAGAAACATGCAAAATTTTGAGCTCCTTAAAGAAGTTGGAAACACTAAGAAGCCTATTCTCCTAAAAAGAGGACTTTCAAGCACAATCATGGAGTGGCTTATGAGCGCAGAGTACATCATGTCAAGAGGGAATCCCAACGTCATTCTCTGTGAAAGAGGAATCAGAACATTTGAAACGATGACGAGAAACACGCTAGATCTATCTGCTGTTCCGATAATTAAAGCACATTCACACCTACCAATCATCGTTGATCCCTCTCATGCGACCGGTTCCTACGAGCTTGTAAAGCCGATGGCTATGGCTGCGCTTGCGTCCGGTGCGGACGGACTAATGATAGAGGTGCACAACGATCCGGCAAACGCAATGAGCGACGGGCCTCAGTCCTTAACTCCTCCAAAATTCGATGCGCTGATGAAGGATATAAAGGGAATGTGCTCATACATGGGTAAGACGTTGTAATGAGTACGCTAAGAGTAGACGCACAAAACGGAACATACGAAATAATTTTTCAAAGTGACGCAACTAAACTTTGCGGAGAAAAACTTTGCGAACTCGGGGCGACAAATGTGCTTATAGTGAGCGACGAAAACGTCGCTCCTCACTACCTATCGACTGTACAAAGCAGCATTATTGCGGCAAAAATCAAATGTGATAGTCTCTTAGTTCCCGCCGGAGAACGGTCAAAAAACCCCGAAATGCTTATGAACATCTATAAAAAGCTTTCGGAATGCGGAGTAAACCGAAGTGGAATGATTGTTGCACTGGGTGGTGGGGTGATTGGAGATTTGGCAGGATATGCGGCCGCGACGTATATGCGAGGAATCGAATTTGTTCAAATTCCAACGACGCTTCTCGCTCAGGTGGACAGCTCAGTTGGAGGAAAGACCGGAATAGACCTTCCTTTTGCTAAGAACATAGTAGGTGCATTTCACCAGCCGTCACTTGTGCTTGCCGATGCTAATACGCTGAAAACTTTGCCCGAAAGGGAGTTTAATGTCGGCATGGCGGAAGTTATAAAGTACGGTGCAATTGCCGACGAAAATATCGATTACAAAGCAGACATGACAAATATTGTCAGGAGATGCTGCGAAATTAAGGCCGCTTATGTTAAGGCTGATCCCTTTGATAAAGGTGTTCGGATGGAACTTAACTTCGGACACACTTTAGGGCATGCTGTGGAGACGGTAAGCAACTTTGGAGTTCTGCACGGTGAAGGGGTAGCCATAGGCATGTGCATCTTTGCAAAACTAGGCGAAAGGCTTAATATTTCACCAAAAGGAACAGCACAAAAGATCGAAGAATTGCTGAGATCAGCGAGTCTTCCCGTGGTTGTACCAAAATGCAACAAGAGTGAACTTTTCTCTGCAATGTCTAAGGACAAAAAAGGTTTTGGGGAACAGATTCACATTGTGCTTCTTGAAAAATACGGAAAAGCAATTCTTCATGAAATGGATAGGGACGAGCTATTTGCGCATTTGGAGGAGCTTATATGACACTTGAACTGAGCGGCAAACTCGTAGGGACAGTATCTGCACAACCATCAAAAAGTGCCGCACACAGGGCGCTTATCTGTGCGGGACTTTCAGACGGAGTAAGTGAGATACGCAACATTGAAAAAAGCAAGGACATTGAAGCGACGGCGAGATGTCTTGAAGAGATGGGGATTTGTGAAATTAGCTTTTTTGGCAGCACTGCGCAGGTGTGTGGCGGAAAGACCGCTAGGGAAAATCCCGTTCTTGATTGTGGCGAATCGGGCTCCACATACAGGTTTATGTTGCCGATTGCCTCGGCTTTGTGTAAACGCGCAAAGTTTGTTGGCGCACCGCGGCTTTTTGAACGACCGATAACCCCGCTGACCGACCAACTTGAACTTCATGGAATTAAATACGAAGATAACTGTATTGCAGGGGAATTTAAAGGAGGAGAATTCAGCATCGCCGGGAATGTCTCATCACAGTACATTACGGGCCTTCTTTTTGCATTGCCACTCCTTGAAGAAAAATCTTCAATAAAGCTTACTACGCCCCTAGAATCTGCGGGCTACATCGACATGACACTTGATATGCAAAGAAAATTTGGAATAAAGAATAAACTTAAAGGCGGAGTATATAAAATTCACCAAGGAAAATATAAGGCACACGATGTATGCGTGGAAGGTGATTACTCACATGCAGCATTTTTTGCTGTGGCAGGAGTTATAGGTGGCGGAATAACCATACAAGGACTCAATAGCAAATCCCTGCAAGGTGACCTGGAGATTTTGCGAATACTTAAAAAAATGGGCGCAAAAGTCGAAACAAAGGGGGAGTGTGTAACTGTGTTTCCCGGAAGCCTATCTGCTACAGATATTGATGCTAAGGACATTCCCGATCTGGTTCCAGTGTTGGCGGTTGCGGCATGTGCGGCAAAAGGAAGAACGACGATTTACAACGCAGGAAGGCTAAAAATTAAGGAAAGTGACAGATTGCAGACGATCAGCGAAGGTCTAAATTCAATTGGAGCGGATGTCGTCGCAACAGAAGATGGGCTTATTATTAACGGAAGTAATCTGCGAGGCGGGAGAGCTTCATCTGCGGGAGATCATAGAATTGCAATGTCGCTTGCAGTTGCCTCGATACTCTGCAAAAATCCCGTAATTCTTGAAGGTGCAGAACACGTCTCTAAGTCGGCACCACAATTTTGGGAGGAATTTTCTGCGCTGGGAGGTATTATCAATGAGTAGTGTTTGGGGTAAAAATTTAAAAATCAGCATATTCGGTCAGTCTCATGGAGCAGGAATCGGCGTTGTAATGGATGGTTTTCCTGCAGGAATAAAAATCGACATGGATAATGTGCTTTTTGACATGGCTAGGAGGGCTCCCGGGGGCATAAAGGGTGCTACAACTAGAGTTGAAAGCGATTTTCCAAAGGTTATGAGCGGAATTTTTGAGGGAATTACTACGGGAAGCCCAATTTGTGCGGTCATCGAAAATACATCTCAGCGTTCTCGCGACTACAGTGAACTAGAAAATAAACCTCGTCCCGGTCACGCCGACTTCACAGCGTTTTACAAATACTCGGGTTTTGCGGATATGCGAGGCGGAGGGCATTTTTCAGGAAGGCTCACTGCGCCATTGGTCTTTGCCGGAGGAATTGCACGAGCATACTTGCAAGAGAAGGGAATTATTGTCGGCTCACATATTCTCAGTATAGGCAAAATTTCAGATGAAAAATTAGATGCTCAGAATGTCGATGCAAAACTGCTGAGGGAACTAAGAGAAAAAACTCCCTCTGTAATAAGTGTAGCTGCATATGAAAGAATGCAGGAATATATTTCAACTTTAGAAGGAGACTCTGTTGGAGGCGTTATTGAATGTGCAGCAATCGGAGTTCCTATTGGGATAGGAAACCCTATGTTTGAAGGCGTTGAGAGCGTAATTTCAAGCATTTTGTTTGGCATTCCGGCAGTCAAAGGGGTGGAGTTTGGCAGAGGTTTTGACATTAGTGAAACTACAGGTAGTGACGCTAATGATGAAATGTTTATTAATGATGGAAAAATTATGTTTAAAAGCAACAACTGTGGTGGGGTTTTAGGCGGAATCACCTGCGGAACACCGTTAATCGTGAGGGTTGCAGTCAAACCAACTCCATCTATTTCGCTTGAACAAGACACGATTAACTTCAAGACTCAGCAAAACGTTAAACTGAAAGTTAAAGGCAGGCACGATGCATGCATAGCGCTTAGAATTCCTCCTGTTATAGAAGCTGCTGTCATGATTGCTCTTGCAGACATGTCACTAAATAATTATTGAGGTAGTAGGATGGATTTAAATAAACTAAGGGTGGAAATTGACAGTATTGATGCTCAGATTGCAGACTTATTTGAAAGAAGGATGAATGTCTCAAAAAATGTCGCATTGGCGAAAATTGAAAAGTCAATGCCGGTTTTTGATCGAGACAGGGAAAATCAAGTCATTATGAGCAGAACAATGTTGCTGGAAAATCCGGAATTAAAGCCGTATTTTGAGGACTTTTTACATGCTATGATGGATATATCAAAAGCATATCAGACAAAGTATATTCCAAAGATTGAGATTGAGAATTCATTTCCCAAGGGTGTATGCGCCTATCAAGGGACATTGGGAGCTTATGGCGAGGAAGCTGTATACGGTTTTTTTGGTAAGAATGCGCAGACTTTTCCTTGCGAAAATTTTGAAGATGTAGTGAACAGTGTTGTATTGGGCAAGACAACTTATGGAGTTTTACCCATAGAAAACTCCTCAGCCGGCAGTGTAGACAAAGCGTATGATGTATTAAAAAATTGCTATGTGGTCGGCGAATATACATTGGAAGTTAAGCACGTTCTTGCATCTCCCGGAACGATTGAAGAAATTACAAACGTCTTTTCGCACGAGCAGGGTTTCTTACAATGTGAAAAATATTTGGAAAAACATGGAAGTTGGCTAAAAACGCCATACTTTAACACAGCAATAGCTGCAAAATTTGTAAGCGATTGCGGCGATGCAAAAAATGCTGTTATTGCAAGTGCGCACGCTGCAAAAACGTATAGGCTAAATGTTCACGACACTAAAATTAACGACAACGAACAAAATTTTACGCGCTTTATTGTCCTTGCGGCTAACCCGGCGCAAGGTAAGGATCGAGGAAGAGGATTTATATCAATCGTACTAAGCCACGAAAAAGGATCGCTGCTCACTGCTCTTAAGTGCTTTGCAGATCTCGGATACAACCTGACGCACATTAAATCAAGACCGATACCAAACAGACCGTTTACATATAAATTTTACGTAGAGTTTGAAGGTGATTCACAGAGCCAAGCGATTGCTGTGCTGCTTGAGAGTCTTGCGCAATATGGCACTCCGACTCTGCTGGGGAGGTTTTAATGAACTGTTACCTGATGGGTATGATGGGGTGTGGCAAGTCCACTATGGCGAGGCTTGTCGCAGACAAAATGGGTCTGTGTTTTGTGGATCTTGATAATGTTATTGAACAAAACTTGAATATGAAAATAGTCGAAGTATTCCAAAAATACGGAGAAGACTTGTTTCGTAAAAAAGAAAGCGAAATGCTTTTGGATGTCTCGCTAGGGGGAAGTCAGATTGTGGCGCTTGGTGGAGGTGTTCCGATGTTTAAAAACAACGTAGATGTGCTCAAAAACACCGGAAAGTGTATATTCATAGACAGAGCAAAGCAAGACATTATGAGTGATATCGAGATTAAATCAAGACCGCTTCTTAAAGACGGAGCGTTTGAACAACTATTCGAAAAACGATATCCGGTCTATGTTTCGGTTGCCGACTATGTAGTGTTAAACAAAAATAAAACGGACACGGTTAATGAGTTAGTGCATATAGTTTCGCAACTGCTAGAGTGCTAAAGCTTGCTGTACTGCATCCACATCCGCTTGAGAAGTTGTTTCGCCCGTGAAGTGTTCAAAGGCTATTATCGCTTGGTGTACCAACATGGGTAGCCCGTTCATTGTCTCAAATCCGCGACTTTGTGCTTGGCTTAATAACTCTGTTTTAAAGGGTTTGTAGATTAAATCACAAACGAATGTGCCCGGGCGAAGATTATCTAGAAAGGAAAAGTCCTCGAAGTTTGCGAGAACGCCTTCCATCCCGAGAGATGTGGTGTTAATAAAAACATCGCAGTCCTGTGCAACGGCGTTTGGTGTTTTTAGAATAGTTGTTTTAAAGGATGTTTCACGTAGAACAATTTCCGCTATAGATTGGCTTTTTTCGGAAGTCCTGTTATAAATTCCTATTTGATTTGCTCCGCTCTTGACAAACTCATATACGAGCGGTAGACAGACACCGCCTGCTCCTAGTATTCCGATTTTCTTGTCCTTAATGTCTACGCCTCTTGATGCAAGCGCACGCATAAACCCTTGAGCATCGGTGGTGTGTGCGTGGAGACCGTCTTCTTTAACAGTAATGGTGTTTGCGCTCTGTGTAATTCTAACCTCGTCCGATACAAAGTTTACATATTTTAAAACATTTTGTTTGTGAGGCATGGTGACGTTAAATCCACTTATACCTTCGCTATCTATGTTCTTAAAGAAGTTCTCGAGATCGCAGGGTTTAACTTGCTTAAAAGAATAGTCTGCCTCTAAATTATGCAATTTAATTAGTGCTGAGTAAATAGTGGGGGATAAACTGTGTTTTATGGGATCTCCGATAACTAAATAGTGTTTCATTTTTCCATCCTTTTTGATATAATTATATCATAAATAATTTGTAAGGAGAAGTATATGATAAGAATACTTGTAATACATGGACCAAACCTTAACATGCTAGGCACACGTGAGCCGGGAATATACGGAACTACGACGATGCAGAGCATAAACGATGAGCTAGCAAATAAGGGGCTCGAACTTGGGTTTCAGATTAATTTCTTTCAGAGCAACAGCGAAGGCGCAATAATCGACAGACTTCATTCTGCTCACTCAAGCTATCAGGGCGTTATTCTAAATGCGGGAGCCTATACTCACTACAGTTATGCAATAAGAGATGCGATTAGCGCTATATCGCCACCCGTCATAGAAGTTCACATTTCAAATGTACACGCAAGAGAGGATTTTAGAAAAACTTCGGTAATTGCTCCCGTGTGCAGAGGTACTATTGCGGGGTTTGGGACGCTTTCTTATACGCTTGCTCTCGATGCACTTTCAAAAATGTTGGTATGAATGCCATAGGACAATCTGTTATCTTCGTAGGAGCGGGTTGTCTTCTTTTTTGACCTTGTTTTTTAAAATGATGGCTACCGTAAGTCCGACTACCGAGAAAAATACGGTGATTAGCATTGCGGTGTTTATTTCGACGAGGGAAAGTAAACTTCCAAGAAGAATCGGAATCACTCCGCCGCCAATTCCGGTAGATACAAACAATAGGCTTGAAGCAGTTCCTGTATTCGCCGGGAATGCATCTTGCGAAATGCTCATTAGATTTGGGAACATTGAACCGTATGTGAGTCCAATGATAATATAGTTTATTACTGAAAATATTCCGCTTGGGATAAATGTAAGTAAGAGAACAAAAATTATAGACACGCCAAAGCCAACGTAGAACATAGTGTATCTGTTAAATTCAAATATGCCTACAATTAGCCTGGAAACTGCAATTGCCAACCAAAAACCAGAAAGTGCAATTGCGCTTAGTTCAGGCATATGTACAGCTTCCTTAAAGTATAAGTCTGCAAAAAAAGTACAAGAACTTTCGATTCCAACATACACCAACATCGACAAGGAAAGTAGGATGAATATTTTGTTTTTAATTATGCTTTTTATGGACAGTGGGGCGGAATCTTCCGCGCTTGACAATGACACCTTTTGCATGTTTGAAAATATTGTAAGTATAACGCCAAAAATTCCGAGAATTCCCATACCTATAATAAGTTGTCTCCATGTCAATCCAAGGTCTAACATAGCTTGACACACTAGCGGGCTTGCCACCGAGCCTAAGCCGAAAAACATCTGTGAAATGTTGATGTATCTTGGAGCTTTTACGGGAAAGACATCTGCTAAAACAGCAATTCCCACTACTTGAACTGCGCCAAAGCCGCAACTTGCGACAAATATTCCTGCTATAAGACCTATTATTTCCGTAGCCATACTGATAAGAGCACAGCCGATAATAAGAGAGATGAACCCGATGACAATTACTTTCTTTTTCCCGATTTTGTCGCCTAATCTGCCAAAGCACAGCCCTGAAACTGTGAGCGAAACAAAGTGAATCGCAACGACTGAGCTTAGCAGTGCATCATCAAGCCCAAGATCCCTTACTATACGCAAGCCCATAAGCTGAATTCCAGCGATATATGCCCCGATAGTGAACATTCCAATAAATAAGCAGGGTATGGTTATTTTTTTACTTGTCTTCATCGAGCCTCCAATAAAAAAGATATTGCACAAAGTGTATCACATAGTTTCATCGTATGCAATATCTTCTATTGAGGTTTTTTTACTCCGAGACAGCTTTTTTTAATTTAGCTATTGTGCGAGTAAGCAGTCTTGAAATCTGCACCTGGCTCACCCCCATTATCTGAGCTATTTCGCTCTGTGTTTTGTCCATGAAAAACCTCAATGATATGAGGAGTTTTTCTCGCGAGGAGAGTATTCCAAGCAGCTCTTTTATAAGAAGCGTGTCAATTATCTCGGAGCTATTGTCTGAAACTAACCGGTCCAGAGCCGTCGCTTCACCGTCTTCAAAAAGTGGTTCGTCGATGGATGTTGGTGCGACACATGCCTCGAGTGCGAGCACGATTTCTTCCTTTTCAAGTCCGGTTTTTTTTGAAATATCTTCGATGCAAGGTTCATTTCCGGTGAGCTTAGAAAGTTCCTCTTGTGCACGCCAAATTTTTGTGGCATTTTCCTTTAACGTTCGGCTAACTTTGATCATGCCGTCGTCTCTTAGAAATCTTTTTATCTCACCTGAAATCATAGGAACAGCGTAGGTTGAAAAACGTACGCCATACGAGGGATCGTAGCCGTTAATAGCCTTTAACAGGCCGACACTTCCAATTTGCAGCAGATCGTCATATTCGACATTTCTGCCTAAAAATCCCCGCACAATACTCTTGACGAGGGCAATGTTGTGCAGGACAAGTTGTTCTTTGGCCTCGCTTTCTCCTTGTTTCGCACGAATTATTAAGCTTACAGTAAGCTCGTGAGATAGTACGCTCAATGACTTCGTCCTATTCTTTTGTGCATTTTGACACGAGTTCCCTCATTCCCGTTTGAATGCACAGATATTTCATCCATAAAAGTTTGCATGACTGTAAAGCCCATACCCGAACGCTCTTCCTCGGGCTTTCCTGAAAACATCGGTTCCATTGCTTGCTTCACATCGCTTATTCCACAGCCAAAGTCTGATATTTCTATTGTAATTACCTGGTCATCGATGTCCATGCGCAACAATACTTCACCATCTTTGCCGTCATATGCATGAATGACACAGTTGCTTACAGCTTCACTTACCGCAGTTTTAATATCTGCAATTTCGTTTAGTGTGGGGTTTAACATTGTTGCAAATGCTCCTGCGCACACCCTCGCAAAGCTCTCGTTTTCGGAAAGTGCAGAAAATTTAAGTTCCACGTAATTTTTCATTTTTCCCCCTTTTAGTCTACTTTGCCAATGACTTGATAAAGTCCCGCAACCTTAAACACTCGCTCAACTTGCGGGCTTACGCCGGTAACATAGAGTTTACCGCCTCTTGCGTTTACCTGCTTGTATCTTCCAAGAATCATACCTATTCCTGCGGAATCCATAAACGTGACCTTTGAAAAATCCATAAGCACGTCTGTTTTGTCGCTCTTTTCAATAAGCTTTGTCATATTGTTCTTTATTCCCTGTGCAGTATGGTGGTCTATTTCACCATTTACTGCGATTTTTAGCATGTCCTTTTTATTCATGGTTACCTCCTAATAAATCCCTCAAAGAAAGTAATTACACAAAAGCACTCCTGTGTCCTTCGACGAAAAACAAGTGGTTTTGTTAGAATATGACTTTGTTTGTTAAATTTACATGGCATAATACAAATTATAAGTTTTGTGCATACTTAAAAGTGTTGTATGATTAAAAAGACATGAGGTGTGACGTGAAAAAGCACAGAGTAATAAGATTTATAGGAAGAGCGATTTTTATAATGTTTTTGACGGGGATTTTAGGGTGCGTTTTTTTACTTTCATATTTGATGGGAATAGATGAGTGGAAGAGCTTTGACCCCGCTGATGTAGCGGCAATGGACGAAAACTTAGTGCTATACGATGCAAGCGGGAAGGAGTACGCCAATTTGCAGGGAAGTGAAAACAGAATTTATGTGGAGCTTGAGACAATTCCCGAACATATCTTGCAAGCCTTTATTGCCATAGAAGATACGAGATTTTATGAACATAGCGGAATAGACGTAATAAGGATTGGCGGTGCTCTTCTTGAAGATATTCGTTCAGGTGGAATTGTTGAAGGTGCGAGCACAATTTCACAGCAAGTAGTAAAAAACTACGGACTTACCTCAGACCAGACGATAACGCGAAAGCTAGCTGAAATCATGATGGCGTTTAAGCTCGAGGGACACTACACAAAGGACGAAATTTTGGAGCTTTACCTCAATACAGTTTATTTTGGAAACGGAGCATACGGAATACAGACGGCGGCAACCACTTACTTTTCATGCTCTGCCTCTGAGCTTACGCTGACTCAGGCGGCATCTCTCGCGGCAATACTGAAGTCCCCGACTTATTATGCTCCGCATCTATATCCCGAGGAAAACAAAGAACGAAGAGCGCTTGTGCTAAATGCGATGTTTGAGGCAGGTTTTATTAGCGAAAAAGAGCTGGAAGTTTCTAAAAACGAGGAACTTGTCTTAGTTGAGACTGAAATGAATGAATATCCGTATGGCTACTTTACAGACATGGTGTTAAACGATACAAGTAAACTTACAGGACTTAGCATCGAGGAACTTCTGACCGGCGGATATGAAATTTATACGACGCTTGATACACAGATACAGCAGGAGCTTCAAGAGCTTGCAAGTGATGACACAATGTTTCCTCCCGATGCAGAAGATGGATTACAAGTTGAATGCGCAACCGTTGTCATAGACCCGCAAACAGGTCATATAAAAGGGCTCTTAGGAGGAAGAGAGCATGAAGTTCGATTGGGGTTTAATCGAGCGATCGCTATGAGAAGACAGCCGGGCTCTGCCATTAAGCCTATTTTAGTATTTGCACCTGCAATAGAATATCTTGACTATTCGACAACTTCGATTCTCTTTGATGAGCAAGAAAATTTTGGCGGCTATATGCCAAGAAACTCGGGAAGCAATTACAGAGGGTGGGTAACTTTAAGAGACACCGTCGCATACTCGATAAACATTCCGGCGGTTAGGTTATTAAACGAAATAGGTGTCGAGCGGGCGAAGGGATATGCGTCCAGCGTTGGCATTCCATTTGAAGAAAAGGATAACAACCTGTCCCTAGCTCTTGGAGGATTTACAACGGGAGTAACTCCGCTTGAACTCGCAGGTTCATACATTCCGTTTGCATCGGGCGGATACTACAGAAAGCCGACTGCAGTGGAATACGTAAAGGATAAAGATGGAAATGTGATTTACAGTTCACCGACACAAGCTTACAGTGTTCTTAGTGAGGAAAGTGCTTTTTTGATGAATTCACTCTTAGCCTCGGGTGTAGACTATGGAACTGCCACTGCTCTTAATATTGAAGATATTGAGCTATGTGCAAAAACAGGCACAAGCACTTATGACGATGCAAGTAATAACAAGGATGCATGGGTGGTTGCGTACAATAGCGATTATATAGTCTGTACTTGGATGGGGTTTGACGTTACGGACGAAGAACATTCGCTGCAACAGGGAATTACGGGTGGGACATATCCGGCAGAATTTGCTGCCGAGATTATTTCCTCAATATACAATGAAAAAAGTGCTCCGGAATTTTTAGTTCCCGACGGAATTGTTGAGTGCGAAATAGACGCAGAACTGCTTGAAGATAGCTTTGAGACGTACTTAGCGGGAGCTTTTAGCACAAGTTCACTGACAGAGTACTTTACACAAAAGAGCGCGCCTACAAAAACATCAGACTACTATAATACCGTTCCTCCCGATGATTTCAAAGTGGAAAAAAGTGTGTCCGGATTACCTACTATTTCATTTACACCGATAAACAAAATGGAATACGAACTTTGGCGTTTTAACGAAGTGGACGATGATGGGGAGCTGATAGATATTATCCTAGGAAGCGATGAAGAGATAATTTATACGGATATTACGGCAAAAGAAGGGGAGAATTATGTCTACCGACTGATAATTAATACTGCCGTACTATCTGAATCGGAGGGATACATCTCTGCACCTTCCGTAGCTTTTGCATATGAATATCCGGCAGAGTGATTATTAAAAAATTATACGGCTTGTTTTGGGGATAAAATATAAAAAATGTCTTACGTTTTCAAAAATGATATTTACAAGCGATGCGAAATATGATAAAATACTTATAAATTAGTCGACGAGAACAGACGGCTTCGTCGACGAACGGAGAGTATTATGTTTAAGTTAGATTGTAAGAGTCGGTGGACGTTTGACATATGCAATATAAAAGAGAAATCGAACGCATGAAGAGTTTTCGCATGGGTGCGATATCTCTTTTTTTATATTATGAGGAGTAGAGTGTGAAATTTAGGATAAAGAACGCAAAAATTATAAATCCGATGGGTGATAGCTCGGAGTTTGAATTTGGAATAGGAATAGACGCGGGATGTTTTTCGAATAGTTGTGACGAAGGTGAAGTTATCGATGCAACGGGGTTAATTGCTTTTCCGGGGATGATTGACATGCACGCACATTTGCGCGAACCGGGGCAGACACAAAAAGAAGATATCGTCTCGGGACTTAAGGCGGCGGCAAAAGGCGGATTTACATCCGTGTGCTGTATGCCCAACACTTCGCCCGTATTAGACAGCAAAGAGCTGATCTCGTATGTTAAGCAAAGAGCAAAAGAGGCTGACGGTGCGAAACTTTTTCCGATAATGGCAATCACAAAAGGATCTCTCGGCGAGGAACTCACAGATTTTGAAACGCTGATGGAGGCAGGTGCAATTGCTTTTTCTGATGACGGACGTCCGGTGAGTGGATCGCAGGTGATGAGACTTGCACTTGAACTGAGCGAAAAAACAGGTGCGCTTCTCATATCTCATGCTGAGGACATTGAGCTTGCGAGCGACGGCGTTATGAACGAGGGAGAAGTGTCAAAAAGACTCAATTTGCCGGGAGTATCTCGTGCTTCTGAGGAAGTCATGACGGCAAGAGACATTGTCTTAAAGTCAATTTTCCAAGGAAGAC
>CAYJIQ010000021.1:0-13313 GCA_964370275.1 uncultured Christensenellaceae bacterium | reverse complement strand
CCAGATGATAAGTAGCGGTTTGACCCTTGCGGTTTACCTTATTGGTGCGGTGCTTATAAATGAAGCAATCGGCATGGATAAGATGACTCTGTTTTCTGATATGGTCGTGTTTTCCTCCTACGCTATGCAGGTTATCATGGCATTTATGATGCTGGTTATAGTGTTTATGCTGTTTCCGAGGGCAAGTGTTGCATCTAAGCGTATATGCGAGGTGTTGGAGACGAAAAATACCGTCGTCGAAGGAAGCAAATTGCATGGGCTTCCGGGAAAACGCGGAGAGGTTGAATTTAGAAACGTAAGCTTTAAATACCCGGATGCAGATGACTATGTTCTAAAGGACATTAGCTTTACGGCGAAACAAGGTGAAACCGTCGCCTTTATCGGCTCGACAGGCTGTGGAAAGAGCACTGCTATAAACTTGCTTCCCCGCTTTTATGACGCAACCGAAGGAGAAATTTTGGTGGATGGTATAAATGTCAAGGAGTACACCAAAAATGCACTGAACTCACTAATAGGGTATGTATCTCAACGCTCAACCCTCTTTACCGGAACTATCAACTCTAATGTTGCCTTTGGTGAAAGCGTATATGAAGAGGGCAATATGGTTGCATCGGTCGATGTGGCGCAGGCTGGTGAGTTTGTTGAAAATCTTGAAGATAAATACGACGCGCACGTTGCACAAGGTGGGAGAAACTTTTCTGGAGGTCAGAAACAGAGAATTTCAATAGCCAGGGCTATTTACAAAAATCCGGAAATCTTTATTTTTGACGATTCGTTTTCTGCTCTTGATTATAGAACAGACAGGAAACTTCGTGAGACGCTAAACAAGGAGTGTGCAGACACAACTATGCTTATTGTCGGCCAGAGAATTGGCACGATAAAGGATGCTGATATGATAATTGTACTTGAAGACGGTGCTATAGCGGGTATGGGCAAACATCGAGAGTTGCTTGAAGATTGCGATGTATATAAACAAATTGCCTTATCTCAGCTTTCGGAGGAGGAACTTAAGAATGCGTAAAAACGATTATGAACTCGGAAGCACAAAGCAGGCAGGGCGCCCGAGAGGTCCGCAAATGGGCGGAGGCGGCGAAAAAGCAAAAAACATGAAGCTTGCCGTGAAAAACCTAGCCTCATACATAAAAAAACATGCGTTTGCCATGATACTCGCAATTTGTTTTGCAATGGCAGGATCTGTTTTGACTCTAGTGGGACCAAGCGGGCTTACAAGCCTCACCGACACGGTTACATCGGGAATAGAGGCGAGTATGACGGGCGGTGGAATGGACATGCAAACAATATTTGCCATTGGACTTTTTCTGGGTATTGTCTATGCGATTAGTTATGCGCTGTCTATACTGCAAGGTGTAATAATTTCAAGTGTTATGCAAAAGACCGCGAAGAATTTGCGTTCGGATATATCCCATAAGATAAATCGGCTACCAATGGGCTATTTTTCTAAAAATTCAAAAGGCGATGTGCTCTCTAGGATTACAAACGATGCAGACACTATAGGCCAGACTCTTTCTCAGTCTATGGGAACGTTTATCACTTCCATAACATTGATTGTCGGGTCAATAATTATGATGTTTCTTACAAATGTCACACTAACTGTAACGGCGATTTTATCTACGCTTGTCGGCTTTATCTTTATGATGATTGTAATGAAAAAATCGCAAATACACTTTAAAAACCAGCAAAAACATCTAGGCGAGCTAAATGGACACATTGAGGAGATTTACGCGGGACACACGGTTGTAAAGGCGTACAACGCAGAGGAAAAAGCTATTAAGTCTTTTAACGAAACGAACGAAAAGCTCAAAACGAGTGTCTTTAAAGCCCAATCGCTTTCAGGGCTAATGATGCCTATGATGATATTTATCGGAAACTTCGGATACGTTGCCGTATGTATTGTCGGTGCGCTGCTTGCGTTAAACGGAAGTATCAGCTTCGGGATTATCGTCGCATTTATGGTATATATCCGCCTCTTTACTCAACCACTTGGGCAGATAGCCCAGTCGATGCAAAATTTGCAGTCGGGGACAGCGGCGGCAGAGCGCGTGTTTGAGTTTTTAGACGAGGAAGAAATGATAACAGAAAAAGAAGAAATCCGAAGCTTTGGCGATGTAGAAGGCAATGTGGAGTTTAAAAATGTTCGTTTTGGCTACGAAGAGGATAAAATTATAATCCACGATTTCAGTGCAACCGCAAAGAAAGGTCAAAAGATTGCAATCGTCGGCCCAACGGGAGCCGGCAAGACGACTATGGTAAATCTGCTAATGCGCTTTTATGAGTTGAATTCGGGAGATATTTTTATCGACGGAATTTCGATAAAGGATGTAAGCAGAGAAGAAGTCCATAAACAGTTTAGCATGGTGCTCCAAGACACTTGGATTTTTGAGGGAACGCTGAGGGAAAATTTAATATATGCCACTCAGGGTATTAGCGAAGAACAGTTGCAAACTGCAACAAAAGCTGTCGGTCTGCATCACTTTGTCAAGACGCTTGAAAAAGGGTATGATACGGTACTAAACGATAAACTCGAACTTTCGCAAGGACAAAGGCAGCAGATTACAATTGCGCGAGCAATGATAGCAGACAAACCGATGCTCATCTTAGACGAAGCTACATCGTCTATAGATACAAGAACTGAGTTGCAAATCCAAAGTGCAATGGATAAGTTGATGGAAAACAGAACTTCTTTTGTCATTGCTCATAGACCGTCGACGATAAAAAATTCCGATCTTATTTTGGTTATGAAGGATGGGGATGTCATCGAAACGGGAAGCCACGACGAGCTTATTGCAAAAAATGGCTTTTACGCAGACCTCTACAATTCGCAATTTGACAGCCCGACCAGCAGCGTCGCAAATTAGTATTCTTGCGCTAAGAGCGTCAATAAAGCTCGCAAACGCAAAAATCCCTCTAAAAATTAGGGGGATTTTTGTTTTTCGTTGCAAGAACATAAATTTTTCGGTCACGTAGAGAAATTACATGAGACGGAAAATAAGTTCTGAGTATGCGGCAGGGTCTTCAATTTCAAGTCCTGCTGTAAGTGCAGACTGATAGTATAAAATTTCGGTATATAGCTTTGCCTTTTCCGTGTCGGACTTATACAGATCTTCAAGCTTTGTAAATACCGAGTGCTCGGGATTGAGCTCTAAGATGCGCTCAGCTTTGGGTGCGGTTTCCGCTTGCACCTGTTTGAAGTATTTTTCCATCTCAAAGGATAGGGCGCTTCCGGCAGCGAGGCACACGGGTGCGCTGACAAGTCGGTTTGTCAAGCGAACTTCCTTGATTTTGTCTCCCAGAGTTTCTTTAACAAAGGCAAGTAAATCCTTGTTTTCTTCCTGCTTTTGCTCTACTTGTTTCTTTTCGTCTTCGGTTTCAAAACCGAGATCGCCCGAGTTGATTGAGCGGAATTCTTTTTCGTCATAGTTGCGCATAACCTGGGCTACAAATTCGTCAATTTCTTCGGTGAAGTAAAGTATTTCATATCCGCGACTGCGCACCTGCTCAGCTTGAGGCAATGCAGATATTCGTGCCACAGAATCGCCGGTTGCAAAATAGATGTATTTTTGATCTTCTCCCATGCGAGAGACGTATTCAGACAGCGTTGTGAGCTCGTCGGAGGATGATGACGCAAAGAGTAGCAGATCTTTTAGTTTATCTTTGTTCATGCCATAATCCGCAGCAGAACCGTATTTTAGCTGTGTTCCGAAGTTTTTCCAAAACCCGATATAACTTTCGCGATCTTGTTCGAGCATTTTTGAAAGTTCGTTTTTGATTTTACGCTCTAGGTTTGAAGCAATCGTCTTTAGCTGTCTGTCGTGTTGCAATAGTTCGCGGGATATGTTTAGTGATAAATCAGGGGAGTCGACCACGCCTCTGATGAAACGGAAATATTCGGGCACAAGTTCCTCGCAGTAATCCATTATAAGTACACCGTTGCAGTACAGCTGTAGTCCCTTTTTGTACTCTTTGGTGTAATAGTCATACGATGCCTTTGAAGGAATATAAAGCAATGCTTTGTAGCTCACACTACCTTCTGCGTCGATGTGTAGATGGCGAAGCGGCTTTTCAAAGTCATGGAATTTTTCAGTGTAAAATGAATTATAGTCGTCTTCATTTAACTCTGAACGATTGCGCTGCCAAACGGGCACCATGCTGTTAAGCGTTTGTGCCTGGATTTCAGTATACGTCTCAGGAACGTAATCTTCCGGTGCATTTTCGGGCGCATCTTTTGTGAGAGTCACTTCTTTGTCCATGCGAATAGGGAAGCGAACATAATCAGAATACTTTTTTACCAATGTTGAAATGGTATAAGGAGCCAAGAAACGGCTGTAATCCTCGTCTTCGGTATCGGGTTTTATGTGCATTATGATTTGCGTGCCGACATTTTGTTTGTCGCATTCGGTTATTGTATATCCGTCTGCACCGGCTGACTCCCAGCAATAAGCTTGATCAGAGCCGTATGCGCGAGTTTTAACAACGACCTTGTCACTAACCATGAAAGCAGAGTAAAATCCTACTCCAAACTGGCCGATGATACCAACATCGGCATCTTTGTCGTCCTTTTGCTCCATATCTTTTTTGAATTGTAGCGAACCCGAGCGAGCGATCACACCTAAGTTTGATTCAAGTTCCTCTCGTGTCATGCCTATTCCGTTGTCGCAAACGCTGAGTGTGCGTGCTTCGCTGTCCGCCTGTATGCGAATTTCAAAGTCACTGCGATCCATGCCGACGTTGCCGTCTGAAAGCGCTAAATAGCAGAGTTTATCAACTGCATCGCTGGCGTTTGAGATAATCTCCCTTAAAAATATGTCTTTGTGCGTATAAATTGAGTTAATCATCAACTCCAAAAGACGTTGAGATTCTGCCTTAAATTGTTTCTTTGCCAATTTCAGTTCGCTCCTTGTTATAAAATTAATTTTTGGCACTCTAAAGCTAAGAGTGCTAATCAATTTTATCGCAGTTGCCGGCGATTGTCAAGCACCAAGTTGGTTTTTCTATTGTTTATTAGTTTCAATAGCGCCGACAGCTTCGACTTCGACCAAAACGTTCTTGGGGAGGCTTTTTACTGCAACGCAAGATCTTGCCGGTTTTTGAGTTAGATATTGTTCGTACACTTTGTTAAATTCTGCAAAGTTGTCCATATCTGAAAGAAAGCAGGTGGTCTTTATGACACTAAGCAAACTTGAGTTTGCTTGTTCAAGAACTGCTTGAAGATTTTTAAGTGTTCGGTGTGTTTGTTCGGTGATGGTGTCTCCCTCGATGTCTCCGGTCTCTGGGTTGAGGGGGATTTGTCCCGAAGTGAATACCATGCCGTTAAAAACTATTCCTTGAGAGTATGGACCTATAGCGGCGGGCGCATTTTCAGTATAAATTTTTGTTATCATATTACCTCCGTTCGCCGACCTGTCTCGGCTCAAAACATATTTTTGAGGAGTATTTGTAGACAGGTTTATATACATCCCCAAAAGGTATTTGGTTTTCTTCCTATTTATTATAATACATAACTACAATTTTTTAAACTACTGATTTTCATAAACGAGTATAATTCTCTTTGCTACATCCCTTTTCGTGCGCCTGTTGTCCATAGCCTGCCGCTCAATGTACTTATGTGCGGATTCTTCGCTCATGTTAAGGTGAGTGACAAGAACTCTCTTTGCTCTGTTTACGATGCGAATGTCTTCAATGGTTCGTGTAAGTTTGGTGTTTTCGGTACTGAGCTTTTTTATCCTTGCGTATGTTGCGATACATGCTTGTATAGAAAACTCAAGCATGCTGCGAGTCATCGGCTTTTCTAAGACGATTATGCCGTGTTCTTGAACAGTGTCTATTGTTTCTTTGTATGATTGTGTATTTACTATAAGAAGGACACATGTTTTATTTTGAGCGGCGACTTCGACCGAGAACTTTTCTCCGGTTTCGTCCGGCATAGGTGTGTTGATTATTACAAGGTCAATTGCTCGGGAGCTAATTGTCCTGCTGGCTTCTTTGCAAGTTGAGGCTGTTAAAATTTCATTGATACTAAAGTTTTCGATTACCTCGGAAATTTGATTGGTCATTTTTTCGTTTGAAGAAACTATTATAATGCTATTCATTGGTGTTTCCTTCCTTGAAGTGCTACAAACCTTCGCGTTTGCTCTAATATATACTACAATACATTTTGCAATGTGTCAATAAAATAATTGCAAAAAAGGTCTTGACAAACAAAATGCAAGATGATATACTAAGCACCATAAACAGCAACGGCGCTGAGGTTTTTAAAACCACAAGTGTCGTTGTTTTGTTTTTTTAGACTAGGGAGACGGTGGAAAATGAAAGATTGCAAACGAATCGTTTCGTTTTCTGCGGTAAATAAACAATTTTATGTATGTAAGGAGAATTGGGATGAAAAACGTACCACAAATTTTTGGAAGCTGCGTGTTTAACGAGAAGGTTATGAGAGCTAGATTGCCTAAAGACATCTATAAAGCACTCAAAAAAACAATTGCAGAGGGCAAACACCTTGAAGCAAATGTTGCAAATGTAGTCGCTACAGCCATGAAGGATTGGGCAACGGAAAACGGCGCAACACACTTTACACATTGGTTCCAACCGATGACGGGTGTAACGGCTGAGAAGCATGACAGTTTCATCTCTCCCGGAGGAGAGGGCAATATAATAATGGAATTTTCGGGAAAAGAGCTTGTTCAAGGTGAACCGGATGCATCGAGTTTTCCCTCGGGCGGACTGCGTGCAACATTTGAAGCTCGCGGCTATACGGTTTGGGATACAACATCTTATGCGTTTATAAGAGATGACACCCTCTACATTCCCACAGCATTTTGCTCCTACAGTGGCGAAGCCCTAGACAAAAAAACGCCACTTTTGCGCTCGATTGAAGCAGTAGACAAACAAGCGATGCGCATACTAAAATTGTTTGGCAACACGTCTGCTAGACGTGTTGTCTCAACAGTAGGCCCTGAACAAGAGTACTTTTTGCTCGACAAGAAAGTTTATGAAAAAAGACAAGATCTCATGACTTGCGGAAGAACGCTATTTGGTGCAAGACCGCCTAAAGGACAGGAGCTTGACGATCACTACTTTGGAAGCCTGAAGCCAAGAGTTAGTGCATATATGAAGGATTTAGACGAAGAGCTTTGGAAGGTGGGAATCCTTGCTAAGACAAAGCACAATGAGGTTGCACCGGCTCAGCACGAGCTAGCACCGATATTTTCTACGACTAATGTTGCAACAGACCACAATCAGCTTACAATGGAGATTATGAAAACGGTTGCGGCAAAACACGATCTTGTGTGCTTGATTCACGAAAAACCATTTGCGGGAGTAAACGGAAGCGGTAAGCACAACAACTGGTCGCTGAGCACAGATACAGGAGTAAACCTGCTTGAACCGGGCGATACTCCGCACGAAAATGCTCAATTTCTCCTGTTTTTGACAGCAGTAATCAAATCGGTCGACCTTTACCAAGATTTATTGCGAGTTTCTGTTGCGAGTGCGGGAAATGACCACAGACTCGGTGCAAACGAAGCGCCTCCGGCAATTGTTTCAATCTTCCTTGGAGATGAACTTGCGGAAATACTCGATGCAATAAAAGAGGGCAGGGAGTACGAAGGCAAAGAAAAGATGCTCATGGAAATCGGAGCAACTGTGCTTCCTCACTTTGCAAAGGACACGACGGACAGAAACAGAACATCACCTTTTGCCTTTACCGGCAATAAGTTTGAGTTTAGAATGCTCGGTTCGGCGTTCTCCATCGCAGGCCCGAATATCGTTATAAATTCGGCAGTTGCAGATGTACTGGAAATGTTTGCAGATGAGCTTGAAAACGCTGAAAATTTTGCCGATGCGCTTGCTACGATAATAAAGAGGACTATCACAGAGCATGAACGCATAATATTTAACGGAAACAACTATGCACAAGAGTGGGTTGAAGAAGCGGGTAGAAGGGGATTGCTAAATCTAAAAACCACGGTTGCTGCCCTTCCCACATATGTAGCGGATAAAAACATCGCAATGTTTGAAAAACACGGAGTGTTTTCTGCCACTGAAATGCACTCAAGATATGAGATTTTGCTCGAAAACTACAGCAAAACGATAAATATCGAAGCACTTACCATGATAGATATTGTCAAAAAGGAAATTACAGCTTCCTGCTTTGCATATCAGAGCGATCTGCTTACACTGATAAACGGTAAGAAGGCAAATAAGATTAACGCAGCAGTTGAGACGAATATTTTAAATAAACTCTCCTCGCTTACGGCAGATTTGTTTGAAAAGGTAGATGTGCTCGAAAGTTCTGTGATAAATGCTAAGGAAATTGAAGATTCGCTCGAGCTTGCACAGTACTATGAGAATACAGTGTTTGCCAACATGAATGAACTTCGCTTGGTTGTAGATGAACTTGAAACGTTAGTTCTTAAAAAGTATTGGGAGTTCCCCACATACGCAGACCTTCTCTACAGCGTACGTTAAAAAAATTGTACACAAAGGCGTGTATTTTAGCGAAAATTGCTTTCGTTGAAGTACACGCTTTTTAAAATTTAGAATTTTGGAGGAATTATTATGGAATTTTCAGCAGTAGATACGATTTGGACACTGCTCGGGGCTTTGCTTGTGTTCTTTATGCAGGCGGGATTTGCGATGGTGGAAACGGGATTCACTCGTGCAAAAAATGCGGGTAACATCATCATGAAAAACCTCATGGACTTCTCGCTTGGTACACTCTTCTTTTGGCTCATCGGCTTTGGAATCATGGTTGGTGGTGCGGGACTTATCTTCGGTGGATTTGACTTCCTGATACAGGGAGACTACAGCTCTTCAATTCCCACCGGTGCGTTTGTAATCTTCCAGACAGTTTTCTGTGCAACAGCTGCGACAATCGTGTCGGGAGCTATGGCAGAAAGAACAAAGTTTTCAACTTACTTGATCTACAGCGTTATTTTAAGCGCGATAGTATATCCGGTTTCGGGTCACTGGATTTGGGGCGGTGGCTGGCTTTCACAGATGGGTTTCCACGACTTTGCGGGTTCGACTGCGGTTCACATGGTAGGTGGTGTAGCGGCAATCGTCGGCGCAAAGATGCTTGGGCCACGTATCGGCAAGTATTCAAAGTCGGGAAAATCAAGAGCTATTCCCGGCCACAGTTTAACTCTTGGCGCACTCGGTGTGTTCATCCTATGGTTTGCATGGTTTGGATTTAACGGTGGTTCGACAGTATCTATGACGGGCGGTTCGATTGAAGCAGCGGCTGATATATTCGTCACTACAAACATCGCAGCTGCAGCGGCTGCAGCAACTGTAATGGTTATCACTTGGGCAAGATACAAAAAGCCAGATGTATCCATGACGCTCAACGGGGCACTCGCAGGTCTTGTTGCTATAACGGCGGGTTGTGATGTGGTATCTCCTGTAGGTGCATTCTTCATCGGTCTGATTGCGGCATTCGTCGTGGTATTCGGAATCGAATTTGTAGACAAGAAGCTCAGGATCGACGATCCGGTCGGTGCATTCGGAGTTCACGGTCTGTGCGGTGCTATCGGTACAATCTTGGTTGGTGTTTTCGCACTCGAAGGCGGAGCGCTCTACGGCGGTGGATTTGACTATCTCGGAATTCAGACAATCGGTGTGCTTTCCGTTGCAGGTTGGGTTGCGGTAACTATGGGAATCGTATTCTTCGTTCTTAAAAAGACTGTCGGTCTTCGTGTTAAGAAGGAAGAGGAAATTGCAGGTCTTGATATTGAAGAACATGGTCTTGCAAGCAGCTATGCCGACTTCATGCCCAGCGCTATCGGCACAGACTTCACAAACAGCCACGAAAAACTCATACCCGGAATGGAAATTGCAGAAGTTGATGCGGCTATCCCCGTTGTAAACACGGCAAACCCGGGAGCTAAGATGACAAACATAGTTGTGCTTACAAAGCAGAGCAGGTTTGAACTTCTCAAGATGGAACTCGACGAACTTGGTATAACGGGCATGACGGTAACGCAGGTTATGGGTTGTGGAATGCAGAAGGGTGCAGATAAGTATTACCGTGGTGTCAAGGTTGAAACTACACTTCTTCCGAAGATAAAAGTGGAAATCATCGTTTGCAAGGTGCCTGTAGAATCGGTTATTAAAGCAATCAAGAAGGCTCTTTACACAGGACACATCGGAGACGGAAAAATCTTCATTTATGACGTTGAAAGCGTTGTTAAGGTCAGAACGGGCGAGGTTGACTACGAAGCACTTCAGGATAAGATTTAATTATGCTCAAACTATAAAGAATAAGAGAGGATCGGCTACACGGAAACGTGCTGTGCCGATCCTCTTTTACTTATGGAGTTAAAGTTTAGCCCATATATTGAGAAATTTTGCACAATCTAAGCGTTTTTCTCTATTAATGCAAGTTGAACAATGTAATAATTCATAAATTTATAAAAAAACTTATAATATTTTGAAATTTAGTATTGAAATTGCAATAATTATATGATATAATTGCAAACGTTGACAATGGTGTCACGTGAATTGCCGTGACGAAGTTTGTTTAGCAAACAGGGGTTGTCACGGTATTGTTGTAATAAAAGGAGGTTTTTTATAATGAAAAACGATACATTATATAGTTCACGATACGAGCATGATGCTTGCGGAATCGGTGCAGTTGTATCAATTGATGGCAAAAAAAGTCATCAGGTTGTGTCGGATGCACTGGAGGTTGTTGAAAAATTAGAGCATAGAGCCGGAAAAGACGCTCTTGGCGAGGTGGGTGACGGAGTTGGTGTGTTGCTTCAAGTTTCGCATAACTTCTTTTCAAAGCTAAAACTCGGATTTGAGATCGGCAAGGAAAGGGATTATGGTGTGGGAATGTTCTTTCTGCCCACAAATAAACTTAAAAGAAGCCAGATGAAAAAGTTGTTTGAGATAATAGCAACAAAAGAAGGTCTGGAATTTTTAGGGTGGAGAAGCGTGCCGACAAATCCCGAAATTTTAGGGAAAAGGGCGATAGACAAAATGCCATGTATAGAGCAATGTTTTATTAAGCGTCCCGAAAACTTTGCGCAGGGAATCGAGTTTGACAGAAAACTATATGTTGTAAGGAGAGAATTTGAGCACAGCTCCAATGATACATATGTGGTCAGTTTGTCATCACGTACGCTTGTATATAAAGGAATGTTCCTTGTAAATCAGCTTAGGGAGTTTTACCTTGATTTGCAGGATAAATCATACATCAGTGCGATTGCAATGGTTCACTCGAGGTTTTCGACAAATACAAACCCGAGCTGGGAACGCGCTCATCCAAACAGGGTGATTTTGCACAACGGCGAAATAAACACAATTAGGGGTAATGCAGACAGAATGCACGCAAGAGAGGAGACAATGTTCTCCGACGTGCTCGGCGAAAACATTACAAAAGTTCTTCCTGTTATAAACGGAGAAGGTTCGGACTCTGCGATGCTCGACAACACCCTTGAATTTTTATATATGAATGGTGTAGACCTTCCGCTTGCTGTCATGATGACCATTCCCGAACCGTGGAGAAATGATCCGTACATGAACAGAAGCAAGAAGGATTTTTACCACTTTTATGCAACAATGATGGAACCGTGGGACGGTCCTGCGGCTATATTGTTTTCCGATGGGGATATCATGGGTGCGGTCCTTGATAGAAACGGACTAAGGCCTTCTCGCTATTACGTGACGAAAGACAATACGCTTATTTTATCCTCAGAAGTTGGTGTGCTAGATATAGACCCCGCTAAAATTGTCAAGAAGTCCAGGCTAAAGCCGGGTAAGATGTTGCTTGTGGACACTGTAAATAAGCGCATGATTTCCGACAACGAATGTAAGAGTTACTATGCATCTAAAAAGCCATATGGCGAATGGCTAGACAGAAATCTTTTGCACTTAGAAGACATACAGCTACCAAACAAAAAGGTTGCAATACACAAACAAAAGGACAGAGAGAAGCTTTATAAGGTATTTGGCTATACATATGAGGATGTAAAAAACAACATTCTGCCCATGGCAAAAAATGCACTTGAGCCCACGGCTTCTATGGGAACGGACATTCCCCTCGCAGTGCTTTCAGACAAGCACCAGAACTTGTTTAGATACTTTAAGCAGCTTTTTGCTCAGGTTACAAATCCGCCGATCGACTCGCTTCGTGAAGAGATTGTCACGGACACGACGGTATACGTTGGCTCGGACGGAAACTTGCTCGAAGACAGCGCAGAGGATTGTATGGTTCTCGAGCTGAAAAGTCCGATTTTAACTGGAACAGAGCTTATGAAAATCAAGGCGATGGACAGGGTGGGGTTCAAGACTCAGACCGTCTCTTTGCTCTACTATAAAAACACATCGCTTGAAAACGCGCTTGAGCAGCTTTTTGTGAAATGTGACAAGGCATACAGCAAAGGTTCAAACATAATCGTTCTTTCGGACAGAGGAATCGACGAAAACCACATCGCCATTCCGTCATTGCTTGCTGTTTCGGCAATGGAGCAATATCTCATTAAGACGAAGAAGCGTACTGCGGTATCGATAATCCTCGAAAGCGGAGAGCCCAGAGACGTACATCAGTTTGCAACTCTTTTAGGCTACGGCGCAAGGGCGATAAACCCCTATCTCGCACACGAGTGCATAGAGGAGTTAATCGACAACAAGATTTTAGACAAGGATCTATACACAGCGATCCACGACTACAACCACGCAATCCTGCACGGAATTGTCAAGGTTTCGGCTAAGATGGGAATTTCCGTACTTCAGTCATATCAGTCGGCGCAGATTTTCGAAGCGGTTGGAATTAACAAGCAAGTTATAGACAAGTATTTCACTAACACGATAAGCCGTGTAGAAGGTGTTGGACTTGAAGAGATTGCTGAGGGTGTCGAATTTAGGCATTCAAAGGCGTTTGACCCGCTTGGTCTGGGAGTTGATCCAACGCTTGACAGCATCGGTATTTCAAAGCTTAGGTCGGGTGAGGACAAGGAAGACCATATGTACAACCCTGCTACAGTAATTGCGCTTCAGCAGGCAACACAAAACGGAGACTACAAGCGATTTAAAGAGTATACGGCTATGGTGGATGACGAACACAATCCTCATACTTTAAGAGGGCTGCTGGCATTTGACTTTGAAAATGCGCAGGAGATTTCTATCCAAGAGGTTGAACCTGCGAGTGAAATTGTAAAGAGATTTAAGACGGGTGCAATGTCATACGGCTCTATATCTAAGGAAGCTCACGAGTGCATGGCTCTTGCGATGAACAGGTTGGGCGCAAAGTCTAATTGGGGGGAAGGCGGAGAAGAGCCTGAAAGACTAGG
>CAYJIQ010000020.1:12009-13720 GCA_964370275.1 uncultured Christensenellaceae bacterium | reverse complement strand
TTTTAAAAAGTCGAAGAGAAAAGAAACAATAAAAAAATGTGAAGCACATATTGCGGCTTCACATTTTTTTATTACTTGTTAGTCTTCAGGAACTTCGATTGGCTCGGATTCAAGATTTTCAAGCTGTTGAGAGGCTTCTTCTTCTGCCTGTATTCGTTCGTCATACGAAACGCGTGCGGCGTCTACCTGTTCTTGAGTAAGACCTATAACTTCATAGTTGCGAACAATCGTAGCTTCGCTTTCCCAAAAGTCGTAATCTGCAAACCACTTTTCGTCCTGCAAATCTGCGTAGACGATCTGTTCGATTGTGTTTGAGACGTTTTCCAGCGGGATGATGCCCGGCTCGGCAATGGTTTCCAGCCTGATGATGTGGTAGCCGTAAACTCCGCCGACAGGCTCTGAGATGTCGCCAACTTCCTCTAGCGCAAGAGATGCTTCTTCAAACTCGGGAATCATGTTAGAACCGACGTATACGGGGTAGCCCGTAGTCATAGTGGGCTCAACGGTCATGCCTGTGTCTGCGCCATACTCTACGATTAGAGAGTCAAAGTCCTCGCCGTCTATAGCTTTGTCATAAACTTCATCTGCAAGTTCTTTGATGTTTTCAAGCGCCTGCTGTGTAAGTGCGTCTATCGCCTCGTCGTCTTCGCCGGCTGTTGCTGCCGCTGAGATTGCCGCTTCGTCTTCATCGGTAAAGGGTATTAAAACGTGCTTTACATAGTGGATGTTGCCAAGCTGAGCCGGGTTTATTACCTGGACATAGTTTGCAGCGTTTGTATAGTTAGCTGCAGAAAGCTCGGGGTCTTCTTCGTCAAGCGCGCTCTGTTCGGCGACGAGTCTGTCGTATTCCGCTTGGATGTCCGTATCCGAGACAATTATGTCCGCTATGGAATACTCAAACATATTTGCCAAAATCTCAGATTCGGTCATTACTTTTCTTACGTATTCATCGGTGAAGCCCGAATCTTCGATGTATTCGTCAATCAGCTCCTGCGTGCGAGTTTCAACGTCTATCGTAGTATCCTCAAGCGCATCGCTTTGTGCCTGGTATGAGAACTGAGTATGTAGATCTTCGTTATATGAGGCTATGTTTTCCTCTATCAGAGACAATGTGTCGGCAGAAAGTTCAGAAAGTCCAAGCTCGTCCGCTTTGTCTACGAGTACAGCGCTGTATATCAGTTGAGAGAGAACGTCGTCTTTGAAAAGCGCGAGATCCTCTTCGCCGAGCACTGTAGAAAGATCTTCTGCAGATGAGTACATGTATGTCTGTGCAAATGTTTCAAGCAGTGTGTTGTAGTCTTCAAGGGAGAGCTGCGTTCCGTTCACCTCTGCGACGACGCCGGACTCCTCGGCGGGCTGTGATGTAGCCTCTGCCGTTGGGGCGGGAGACTCGCTTGTCTGTTCAGACGTTGTCGGCGTACAAGCGACTGCTGTCAGTGCAAACATGGCAATAAGTGTAACTATTAACAATTTTTTCATTCTTCTTTTACCTCCGAACTATACTATATTGGAAAGTTGCATTAAAGTCAAATAATTTTACAAAATTTCAGCCAATACTCACAAATTAAGAATTTTTTTCACGCAGTTATCACAATTAAATGTTATAAAAAAGCCTAAAGATGTTTTGGGAGGTTGTTATGGACATTAGTTTTGGTGAGAGATTAGCACGGGCAATGAGAGTGAAGAAAATGAAACAAAAGGACCTGTCTAA
>CAYJIQ010000020.1:1156-11999 GCA_964370275.1 uncultured Christensenellaceae bacterium | reverse complement strand
TAAGAGTTCGGGCGTTACAGAAGCTACAATTTCAAGATACGTCAACGACAAAAGACATCCTGATGTGGTGTTTTTGAGAAAAATTGTACCTATATTGGGAGTGAGCGCAGATTATCTGCTGGGTTTTACAGACGAACCTGAGCCACCATATCCCCTAAAAAAGCCAAGAAAGAAAAAGGCATAGCATATACGCTATGAATATATTGGGTTTTTAAGATGCCCGAAACGTCACTCAAAGCATACATGAGAGGCGTTTATTTTTTTGCCTCAAATTACAGACGCTATATAAGTAGCCCGCGTTGACATTTCCTGCGTTGTGAACTATAATCTAAAAGACATAAAGCATGTACATTATGCAAAAAACAACTTAAGTGAGGAGCTTGTGGAGGATAGTATGGGAATAGTTGGCGGTATCGCAAAATCGTATTATAAAGTAGAGGTAGCCTCGGATTTGCCGGGAAGGCTTAGGCTTAAAGTGCGAAATTTTGCGAAAATTCCGAAAGATTTAGTGCAAAAATTTTTCCCCTCGGTCGGCAGGATTATCTCGCAAATGGATGGTATTCTTAACGTACAGATCAACAAAAATACCGGAAGCATACTTATAAACTACGACAAAAATTTGACGGAAGCTTCAAAGATAACCGCGAAAATAGATAACATGATTGACGTTGGAATAATGCTATATAAGAGCAACGACTCGCTTGCGACAAAAAGCGCACAGGATATAGAGCGTGCGTTTCTTAAAATGCTCGGGCAAAAATAACGCGAACTGGAGAATTTATGATACAAGCAGACATGGAAGTGTTGCACAGCATAAAAGGGAGGATGCGCATAAGGTTGAGAAACGGACTGCAATATCCCGAGGGTGCAGTTAAAGTGCTAAAAGGAAACGGAATAACTGCTATAGACTACAACGACTATACAAGAACCTGTGTCGTTTACTACGAAAATACAAAGCCCGAACGAGTGCTCTCAAAGATTGCCGTTTACTATGCGACAAAAAGTGAGATGGAGTATGTTCATATAAGGCTTGGATACAAGGAAATGGCATCGCTTAACTCGCTTCAAACGGTTTCGCTTTTGGCGGTGGTTGCAGATGTGAGCTTGCGGGTGTTTTTGCCGGGTTCGATGCTTTCAAGTGCGACATCGGCATGTGCGGCGCTTGCGACTATAGGCGCGATATTCGGCAATTCGGACGAAGGCGACGTAAAAAACAACAAACAACTAAAATACATGAGCTCGATGTTAAAGTCTGTCCTGGGAAAAAACTCGACACTCACCACGGCAACCGCATGGGTTAGTGAGTTTGGAGAACATTTTTACTGGAACGAACAGAGGGATACGATGCTCAAGATTGACCGGCGGTTTGATCCCGAGACACAGAGCACCTGCTACGACGTTAAACAGGTTAGCGTGGCGCAAAAAGAGGTAAAAAGGCACATTGCGCGGGAGATATGGGGAACGTACATTCAAGCAAGGTACAGATATTAACCTGCCTGCGGTGGCGCAGGGCAAAGGAAATAACAGGGTAAAAGACTGAACTGAAAACAACTTTAAAACGGCGATTGCCGATAAAACAAGGAGAATGATCATGAAGGATACTTTTAAGGGAATGTTGCTCGGAATCGGTTTGAGTGCGGTCGCGTTTGCGGCATACAAAAAAAATGAGGATAAAGTTCACGACTTCCTAACGAGCAGGGGTATTCCCATCAAGAAAAACCCAAACAAGGACTACTACAGCATGACACTTGACGAGCTCTTTGAGGAAAAGGAAATTATAGAGGATGTAATCGCAGAATATGAGCTGATTGGAGAAGCGGACTTCGACATAGACTTTGATGACGACGAAGAGGATGAACCGATAGCGGAATAGGCTAAAATCAAAAAAGAGCGGCGGTATAGCCCGGACAAACAAAAATCCCTCTACAACTAGGGGGATTTTTGTTTGCCTTGTTGCAAAACCTTGAACTTCGGCTTGCGGATTTTATTGATGCAGTGCGTATTGTTTATTCGTCTTTGACCGAGCGTGAAAACATATACGAGATAGCAACTCCTGCAATGAGCACAACAATCGAGATTATGATTTCGATGCCAAACGAGGTAATTTGTGGCAAAAGTGGGTATGCGAGCGTCACCACCGAGCCGATAAGAAGCCCCATAATGGCAGAATATGTCGCTCCGGGCGCTTTTTTTAGCAGATAGTCGATGAGCTTTGCACCACCGACAAGCCCGATAAGAACGCCTATTCCCACCGGAATGAGTACGATAATGTTCAAATTTGAAATTGCGTTTATAACGGTTGGATAGACTCCAAGCGCAAGCGCGATAAACGAACCGGAAATTCCCGGGACTATCATAGCCATCGCCGCTACAGCCATTGCTCCTGCAATTTGCAGGAAGGAGGCGATGTTGATGTCGGTGATTACCGCGGCTTCGATCTCGCCGCCGGAGTGTTCGGCAACGACGAGCACTACCATAAGCGCAAGAGTGAGCAGTCCGGGAAGAATTGTGGAAACTTTAACTCCTCTTTGCGAATACGTCTTTTTGCCGATGAGCGGGCAAGTCCCCAGCACAACGCCGATGAAAAATGCGTTGGTCGGAAGGTTGTAGTCTGCAAGCAAAAATTCGATAAGCACACTAAAGGCAAAAATTCCGCCAATTGCGCCGATTGCCAGTACGAGGATAAACTTCCATTCCTGTTTTATAAATTTAAAGTTAAGTGTGAATATTCCGATCAGTTTTTGGTAAACGCCCGTCACTATCGCCATCGTTCCCGCAGATACGCCGGGGATTATGTTTGCCACGCCGAGTATAATGCCAATTAAAATGTTTTTTATCACCACAATCGGAGTGAATTTTTCGTCTTTTTCCATAAGAACCTCCTAAGCAAAGTCCTCTAAATTCTAGCACTTTCGCCATTGTTTTACAATAGCAAATATCTATGGGCACCGTATATAGTCAAAAAACGAACCTAAGTGTGAGTAAATGGCTCGTTTTTGTGGGGTAGATTTAAAGGTGCCCGTTGTTTTTTTAAAGGGTTTATCCTATGGAAGAGAGTGTGTTTTGTGCAGTGTGTGCTGAAAATTCTACGTTTGTTGCCTCCCTTGCGCCGCCTTTTCTGACAAACAGGGTCTCTTTTGTGTTTGTCCTCGCGTCTATTTCTTCGATTATTCTCTTAGCCGCAGATTTCATGCTGTAAAGAGTAAGCTCATACATTGCGATTTCTGATTTTAGTCTGTCTCTTCTCTGTTTTGCGTCTGCAACAATCTTTTGAGATTCGCTGCGTGCGTCGCTTAGCATCTTGTCTGCGCATTTTCTTGCGTTGAGCAGAGCACAGGCTATCTCAACCCGCTCCTTATGCGCCTCCTCAAGTTCCTTATTCATGCATTCAAGATCCTCTCTTAAAGAGATTATCCTGCACTTTTGCGCACCCGTTATCTGTTCGTATTCCTCTTTTAGCACGCTTATCATTTCTTTTACCTCACTTCCGCTATATCTGTTCTTTTTTTCGATTTCAGGCGTGTTTTGATGCTGTGCCTGCAACCGTTCTCTGCAACCCCTTTTTTCTTGCATGTTAACCTCCGTATATTTTGTATAAGACTATTTTAAAACCCGACGAATAAAATACATGTCGAGGTATTACGTGAGACGAAAATTTTTTAAAGAACACAAAAAGCCTAATATGTCCGAATAATTTGTTTGCGTTGACCTTTGTGGGCGGGTATTTTTCCAAAATGGCAAAGTATATTTTGTCGAAAACAACTTGCAACATGCTAAAAAATGCTCTATAATACTACTAAACATTTATAACAGAAGAAAGGCAGGATTTAGCGGTGGAAACAAAGAACAAAACATGGGGGATTTTGGCAGGTGTCATTGCGGTTGCAGCCGGTGTTATTGTCATAAGCTTTGAGGGTGCAATGGGCATAATGCTCGGAATTGCGGGACTGATCTTTGGTGCAGTTCAAATTATAAAATACTTCAAACAGTCCGAAGATTCAAGAAATGTATTGCTGGTGGTGCTGGGCGGAATATTGTTTATTGTAGGAGTACTTATCCTCGTGATGCCAAACCTCACCAACACTCTCTTTATATTTGTTCAAGCGGTAATAGCTGTTTGGGCGGGTGCATCCGGCGTGATATGGTTGATCAGAAGCTTTAAGGACAAACAGCAGACAAACCCCACAATCTTTATCGCAAGAATTGTGCTTTGCCTTGTGATGATTGCGTTTGCAATTACGCTCCTTGTCCTCGCGTTTGCGGGAACTGCCACATTGCTCGCTGCAGACAGGATTGTAATCGGCTGTTCTATAATAATATACGGACTTGCACAACTTTTCATGCTAGACTGATAATAGAGCATCTAAAAAAACAGGAGGTTTATCTTAAAAGAAGAGACTCCTGTTTTTTTGTGCTTTATTTTTATATCATCATATGGTAAAATGTACACGGACAGGAAATTTTAAGGGAGAATTGTTATGAGAGATTGTTTTATAGGTGTAGACCTTGGCGGAACGAAAGTGGCTATTGCGCTTGCGGACGAAAAAAGGGAAATATTTGCAAAGATAAAATTTAAGACGGACAAGAACCTCGGCGGCAGCGAGCTTGTTCACATCATCGCCGAAGAAATAATGAGTTTGCTTGGAGAAAACGGCAAGAGCGCCAAGAATCTTCTTGCAATCGGTGTGGGAGCACCTTCGTTTGTGGATTTTAAAACGGGCCACATCTTAACTACCGCAAACATCCCTAATTTGCAGGACATTGCTATGAGAGATATTTTTGCCGAGCATTTTGACTGTCCTATATTTATCGACAACGATGCAAATGTTGCGGCGATTGCAGAACACAAGCGTGGCGCGGGAATTGGATTTCCCGACATGATATATCTAACCGCCTCGACGGGTATCGGTGGCGGAATCATTTTATGCGACAAAGTTTTCAGAGGCTCATACTCGCTTGCGGGAGAAGTCGGACATATGTTGCTAACGCCGGGAAAGGGTGCGCTTTGCGGATGCGGAAACAGGGGATGTTTTGAATCATACATAAGCGGAGCAAACATATACAAAAACGTCCAACTTCGCCTCGATGCGGGGCAGAGCACGATAATGACAACATACGTGCAAAACGTCTGCGATATTTCGGGAGAACACCTTTTAAAAGCGCTCGACTTAGGAGACGAGATGGCGAAGGAACTTTTTGAGAGTATATGCTACTATTTTGGGCTTCTTTGCTACAATCTCTACATCGCGCTAAACGTAAATTGTATTGTCGTTGGCGGAGGGCTTACGAACTTTGGACAGCGACTTTTTGACAACATAAGAAATTCGTTTGAAAGCTTTAGACCGCAAAATAAACAGTTTGAGGTGAATGTTTTGCCTGCGGCGGCGGGACAAGATTTCGGTATGATCGGTGCGGTTGAGCTTGCGGCGGACAGCATTTAGGGATTTGCCGAAATTAGCGAAACGAAACAAACATATACGCCGGTAACTTTTATCAGATGCCCATTGGGCAGAGAAAATACATGCATTAAGAGGAGGAAAAAATGGATTACAGGGATAATTACGATTTATGGCTTACTGAACTTGCGGGGACGCCGACGGAAAAACTGCTAAAAGAGATGGACGACAAGCAAAAAGCGGAAAGCTTCCATCAGTTTTTGGAGTTCGGAACTGCGGGAATGAGAGGAATATTGGGGCCGGGAACAAACAATATGAACGAATATACCGTTCTGCGTGCTACCCAGGGTGTTGCAGACTATATCAAACATTTCGGAATGCAAAAACGCGGAGTTGCAATCGCATACGACTCGAGAAATATGAGTGACGAGTTTGCGAAACTAACGGCGCAGTTGCTCTGCAAAAACGGAATTACGGTATACCTATACGACACGCTAAAGAGCGTTCCGCAGCTTTCCTTTGCAGTGCTCGAGCTAAACACGTTTGCGGGTATTGTAATCACGGCAAGCCACAATCCTCCACAGTATAACGGATATAAAGTATACGGCGAAGACGGTGCACAGCTCGCTCCCGAAGGCGCAGACCTCGTTACATCATACATCGACAAGGTGCAGGACTACTTCCACCTTGAAGTTATGGACGAAGGCGAGGCACAGGAGGCGGGGCTTCTTAACTACATCGGTGAGGACATCGACGAAGTATACTACTCAAAGGTGCTAAACCTAATCATGAACAAACAGGCTATAAGCAACCAGGCAGACAAGATGAGCGTGGTATACACTCCGCTTCACGGTACGGGAAATGTTCCCGTTCGCACATTGCTCGAGCGCATGGGGCTTAAAAATGTATATGTTGTTGATGAACAGGTTGAACCGGACGGAAATTTCCCCACGGTAAAGGCGCCAAATCCCGAAGAAAAGGATACCTTTAACCTCGCGATGAAGCTCGCAAACGAAAAGGGTGCAACCTTTATCATAGCGACAGACCCCGACTGCGACAGGATGGGTATTGCCGCAAAGGACAATGCGGGAGAGTATACGATTTTGACAGGAAACCAGATAGGTTGCCTGCTTATGGATTATATTTTAGACATGAAGAAGCCCGAGTTCAAAGGTGACGAGTTTGTCGTAAAGTCGATCGTTTCCTCAACAATGGCGGACACAATTGCAAAGTCGTACGGCGTTGAGATGAGAGATGTGCTCACCGGATTTAGGTTTATCGGCGAGCAGATAAAGATTGCAAAGCAGACGGGGCAGGGTAGTTACCTATTCGGGTTTGAAGAGAGCTACGGCTTCCTCTCGGGAAAATTTGTGCGAGATAAGGATGCGGCGATGGCGTCTATGGTGTTTGCCGAGATGGCTTGCGCATATGCCGACAAGGGCATGACAATCTTTGATGCGCTGGGTGCGCTTTACAAAAAGTACGGCTATTTCCTCGAAAAGGGAATTTCGCTCACGCTTGCCGGAATAGAGGGAATCCAAAAGATAAAGGATGCTGTAGCGTCGCTTAGAGAAAACCCGCCAAAGGCTATCGGAATAAACAAAGTATTAAGAGCAAGTGATTATGGAACGGGCAAGATGACAGACAACGTTTCGGGGCAGGTTAGCGAACTCGCTCTTCCCGCTTCAAACATGCTCATATACGAGATGGAAAACGGAAGACTTATCTTCAGACCGTCGGGCACAGAACCGAAGCTCAAGGCTTACTGCTCGGTAATGTCAAAAAATGAAAATGAGGCACAAATTTTCATGGACGAGCTTGAAAATGATACTAAGATATTGATGGAGCAACTCACGAAGTAGATTGTTCAATAAAACTTACGCAGTCGGCGAAGGTCTTTCGGGATTTTTCGCCGGCTGTTGTTTTATCTGCGTATCCCAGCGCGACAACTAGGCGAATGCGGGTTTTTATTCCCAAAGTTTTCTTTATTGACTTTTCGTCAAACCAGCCCATGATGCACGAGTCGATTCCAAGTTCGGTTGCAGACAGGCAAAGGTGTGCCGTGGCGATGCCGATATCGATGCTTTTGTAGTCCTGTTCTTTCATCATACTGCCTATCTTTGCCGTGAGCCGATACATTCCCTCGGAAATTACAATTAGGCAGGGAGCGTCGACGGCGAATTTGTTCATGCCCATGCTGGCACAACACTTTGCGACTTCCTTTGCCGCTTGTCCTGTTGCAACGCTAAAGTGCCAAGGTTGGCTGTTGCAAGCCGAAGGGGAGAGTAGGGCATCGTTTAAAATTAAATTTAAGTCGCCTCTGCTTATCGGTTTTTGTGAGTCAAAGCTTCTGCAACTGTATCTTTTTTTTATAAGTTCGTTGAATTTCATGTAATTTTCTCCTGTTTATCGGTTTTTTTGCTTGGTGAGCAAGTTTTAGTTGACAAGGCATTTGTTTTGTGTTATTCTTTTAAAGCACGGTCGACGCGGGGTAGAGCAGCTTGGTAGCTCGTCGGGCTCATAACCCGGAGGTCGCAGGTTCAAATCCTGTCTCCGCAACCAGCAACGTGACGTTGCATCCGATTTCGTCCTAAACTTAGGTTTGGGACGATTTTTTGTTCTCGTCACATAGTATCGGATATCAGATTTCGTCCTAAACTTAGGTTTAGGGCGTTTTTTTGTTCTCGTCACATTGCATTTTTCGACAATTGACGCTATACTAAAATCAGCGGTTAAACAATAATACGGAGGTGCGCAATGGGTAGGTATATTTTATCGCTCGATCAGGGAACTTCTAGCTCAAGGGCGATCATTTTTAACGAAAAATACGAGGTTGTATCCTCGGTACAAACGGAATTTTCGCAGTTTTACACCTCAGATGGGCTTGTCGAACAGGATGCGGTTGAGGTTTGGAACAGCCAGTTTCGTGCGGCGAAGAGCGCGATTGAAAAATCGGGGCTAAAGCCCGGGCAAATCAGCGCAATTGGGATTACAAACCAAAGAGAGACGACGGTTGTTTGGGACAAACGCACGGGAAAGCCGGTAACTTCTGACTATTGTGCCGGGCTTAAAGAGCGCGGTTTTGAAAATATGATCCGTGAAAAGACAGGGCTTGTCATTGACGCATACTTCAGTGCGAGCAAACTAAACTGGATATTAAACAACGTCGAGCTACCCGAGACTCAGTATCTCGCATTCGGTACTATTGACAGTTGGCTTTTATATAACTTAACTCAAGGCAAAGTTCATGCGACTGATTACACAAATGCTTCAAGGACGATGCTTTTTAACATCCACGAAGGCCACTACGACAAAGAACTTTTAGAGCTTTTTGCTATAGATGAGCGTATGTTGCCAAGTGTATTGCCAAGCAGCGGATATTTTGGAACGACCACTCTTTTTGG
The DNA here is from genome assembly GCA_964370275.1 of uncultured Christensenellaceae bacterium. Taxonomy (GTDB): domain Bacteria; phylum Bacillota; class Clostridia; order Christensenellales; family Christensenellaceae; genus CAYJIQ01. Next base: position 3,199 of record CAYJIQ010000020.1, on the reverse strand, counting down.
CGGCGAGATTGACATTATGGGCATTGCCGGAGATCAGCAAGCGGCGCTCATAGGCCACGGTTGCGTTAAAGAGGGAATGGCTAAAAACACCTACGGAACGGGCTGTTTTACCCTTATGAACACGGGTGGGACTGCGGTTACTTCGAGCAACGGACTGCTCACCACTATCGCTTACAACGTCGGGCAAAAGAGCGTATATGCGCTTGAGGGTAGCGTTTTTAATGCGGGGAGTTCCATTCAATGGTTAAGAGACGAGCTTGGGCTTATCTCGAGTGCAAAGGAGTCCGAGGAGTATGCCCAAAACGTACAAAGTTCGGGCGGAGTGTTTGTCGTTCCGGCATTTTCCGGGTTAGGCGCGCCGTATTGGGACATGTACGCACGGGGGACAATTGTGGGTATTACTCGTGGAACAAATAAATACCACATAGTGCGTGCTACACTTGAAGCTATTGCATACCAGACATGCGATGTGCTAAAGGCGATGCAAAACGATTCGGGAGTTCCGCTTAAAAATCTCGAGGTGGACGGAGGAGCTTGCGCAAACAACTTCCTCATGCAGTTCCAAAGCGATATTTTAGGTTGCCCTGTACTTCGCCCAAAAAACATAGAGATAACCGTTCTCGGTGCGGCGTTTTTGGCGGGAATGGGCATCGGAATGACCAATTTAGACGAGCTGCATACTTTTAACAAAGTGCAAAAGGAGTTTTTGCCTAGGTTTGGGAGCCGCGAGGCAGCAGAGCTTCTAAAGACATGGGCAAGAGCGGTGGATCGCTCGATACACTGGGTGAACTAATAAACAAAACTCCCTTTCGGCGACAAAATCGTGCTGTTAGGGAGATTTTTTTTATTTTCGGATGCTCGTTACTGGGATTTTGAGGCCTTTTTTTCGACCTTCCTTTTTAGCTTGCGAGCGGTTTCCTTGGGGATATACTTTACAGACCGCACTTTGAGCGAGCCTAATATGAGGTCTATTCCGTTGTCGCCTGCCAAGCCCTCGAGAAGTTTTACTATCTCGCCGCTGTGGTTGTTTAGCGCGGTTACGGCAAGGTGTTCCCTCGCAGACTGTGGCATCAGAGCAATAGCGGCTTTTGCCGCGCCCGTCGTCAGCCCGCCCATTCTCGACATCAGGTGCATAATTGCTGAGGAGTCCTCGCTGTTCTTTGCGGAGTTAAGAGCAATCGGTAAAAGTTTCGCCACGACCTTACTGTAATCTATATCTTCAATTTTTATTCTTATTTCAAGCACAATGCTGCCTCCAAACATTACATTTCTTTACTCAAAATTACCATAATTTCTATAAAAAGTCAATCTACAACAAAACGTGCGGTCATTTTGCATGGTTGATATTTGCTTCACAATGTGTTAATGTATACTTGGAAGAAAATTTGTTTGCGGAGGTGGAGTATGACAGACGTAATCATTATCGGAGGCGGGCCCGCGGGGATTAGTGCGGGGATTTACTCAGCTCGTGCAGGTCTTTCTTGCACAATCATAGAAAGAAAATTTGCAGGTGGGCAGATAGCTACCACACATAAACTGGAAAATTACCCGGGAATACTTGAAATTTCGGGAGTGGACTTTGGGTCTGAGCTTAGAAAACATGCAGAAAAGTTCGGTGTTAAATTTGCGAGCGCAGATGTAAGCGAGATAAAAAAGACAGATGGCGGATTTGAGGCTGGGGGACATGCGGCAAAGTGTGTCATCATAGCGCTTGGAGCAGAACCGACAAAGCTGGGAATTCCGGGCGAAGCGGAGCTTGTTGGAAGCGGAGTTTCATATTGTGCAACATGCGACGGGATGTTCTTTAAGGACATGGATGTTGCAATCGTAGGCGGGGGAGATACGGCGCTTGAAGAGGCGATATACCTTGCGGGCATGGCAAAGAGCGTTAGCGTTGTGCACAGAAGAGACGAGTTTCGCGCGCAAAAGCTGCTCGTAGACCGTGCGGCGGCGATAGAAAATATTAAGTTTTGCATGGAGAGCAAACCTGTGCAAATAAAAGGAAAGTTTGACGTGGAAGCGCTTATAATAGATAATAAGGGG
>CAYJIQ010000020.1:0-1146 GCA_964370275.1 uncultured Christensenellaceae bacterium | reverse complement strand
TGCGGGAGTCTTTATGGCTGTCGGATACAGTCCGCAGACTCAGTGGTTAAGCGGGTTTGTCGAGCTCGACGAAAAAGGTTATGTCGTTGCGGGCGAAGACACAAAGACGAGCGTGCCCGGAGTTTTCGTTGCGGGAGACGTGCGCACCAAGCGTTTAAGACAGGTTGTGACGGCGGCGGCAGACGGTGCGGTTGCGGCAACTATGGCGTTTGAACACGTATCGCTTAAAAGTTAAGGAGATAAAATTGGCTAGATTATTTGGAACGGACGGGGTTCGTGGGATTGCAAACAAGGGGCTTGATTGTAGCCTTGCGTTTAGGCTCGGGCAAGCTACGGCAAGCGTGCTGGCAGGTGCGGTAAACAAACCGAGAATATTGATAGGAAGAGACCCGAGGATTTCGGGCGACATGCTTGAATGCGCTCTTGTTGCGGGAATAACATCTGCGGGCGCACAGGCGGTTATTTTGCGTGTCATCCCGACATCTGCCGTTGCGTATCTGACCAAGGAATATGAGGCGGATGCGGGAATCGTCATCAGCGCCTCACACAACAGCTTTGAATACAACGGAATAAAGATTTTTAACAGATATGGATATAAGCTCGCAGACGAGATTGAAGATAAGATCGAAAGAGCGGTGTTTGGCGAGGAAAATATAGACCTTCCCGTTGCGGAGGAAATCGGCAGCAGTGTGCGGATAAAATCCGCTCCGAGCGAGTATATAGATTTTGTTGCATCGACAGGAAAGGTGAGCCTTGAAGGGCTTAACGTCGTGCTGGACTGTGCAAACGGTGCGGCATCATTTGTCGCTCCGCGAATCTTTGAAAAACTCGGGGCAAAGGTGCACGCAATTCACGATTCGCCAAACGGAACAAATATAAACAACATGTGCGGCTCTACCCATCCGCGGAATTTAACTCGTGCGGTGCAGGAGCTGGGTGCGGATCTTGGATTGGCGTTTGACGGAGATGCAGACAGACTTATAGCTGTGGACGAACACGGAAGTATTGTCGACGGAGATAGGATTATGGCGATCACTGCAATCGACATGAAGGAACGCGGAATTTTAAATAAAAACACACTTGTTGCGACGGTGATGAGCAACCTTGGGTTGGAAATCGGGCTGAAGAAACAGGGGATTGATATCG
>CAYJIQ010000019.1:0-14067 GCA_964370275.1 uncultured Christensenellaceae bacterium | reverse complement strand
AGCTCCCGCAGGGCTAACATGCTTAAATGAAGTAGCCGCAGGGAGCCCTGTAGCTCGCTTAAGCTCCCAAACAAGCTGAATGCCGTTGAGCGCATCGAGAAAGTTTATGTAGCCGGCTTTGCCGTTTAGTATTTTAATCGGCAGGTCTTGTCCGTCTTCCATGTAGATGCTCGAGGGTTTTTGGTTTGGATTGCAACCGTACTTTAGCTCCATCTTACTCTCCTTTTAGTTTGTTAATAATGCGTGTTTCATATGTTCCTGTTGCAATGTTAGTGTATCTTACGTACAGCGCAACTTTGTTTGTCGGGTCGAGGTTTTCCCAGATGCTCGTAGAAAACTCGTCTATGTTGCCCGAGATTTCAATCTGCGTCGGTTCTCCCGAGAAGCTCGGCAGAGGATCGCCGTCTCCCTGATACGTATGAATAAAAAATCCCACGTCGTAAGCCGGTGTTTCGTAGTTAAAGAAATTTCTAACGCACCGTATCCCGTCGCAGGTTTTTAGTATGCTCATTTGAAAAGAATAGTCTTTAAGGTTGACAACAGCGCTTATTCTCGGGGTAAAGTTTGGCGCATCGGGCTCAAATTCGCGTGTAGCAAGCGCCGCCTCGGGTGTCGAGTCGTCCTCTAGGTATTCGTATATTGTGTCAGTCTGGTCGCCGTTTGTAACGATAAGCGAGTTTTCCCACTGTCTTACCGGCGAGTAAATTATTAAGGAAGGATCTTTAAGTTTGCTCTCGTCATATGCCTGCGTCTTTATTCCGTCGTCCGTTGGTACAAATATTCTGTTGGCGCTGTTTTCGCTTCTTCCCATTATGAAATATGCACAAACGCCCATGCCCTCTTCGTTTACTCCGAGAATAATTCCTCTTCCCGGATAACTGCTCGCAGAAACCGCCTGCGCCGCTGTAATAATGCTCATTTTCTTTCCTTTCGTTAGAACGTTTAAGACCTTTATATCGTCGAACAAATCTGCTCGGTTGCTCTTGGCAGCAAAATCCACTCAGCTTGTTCCATAATTCTCTTTTGTAGAGTTTCGGGAGTGTCGTCTTCGAGTACGTCCACTGCCTTTTGGAGCAAAATTCGCCCGCCATCCGTTACTTCGTTTACGATGTGCACGGTTGCGCCCGAGACTTTAACTCCCATTTCAAGTGCCGCTTTGTGAACGCGAAGTCCATAAAACCCATCTCCGCAAAATGCCGGGATGAGCGCAGGGTGCACGTTTATTATGCGGTCTTTGTAGCTTTGTGTAAAGTTTGCGCTGAGGATGTACATAAAACCCGCAAGCACAATCACGTCTATGTCAAAGTCTTTTAAGTGCTGTAAAATCTTCGCTTCAAACTCGAGCTGGGATGAGCACTGTTTCTTGGGCACTACGGCAGTCGCAATACCCGCATTTTGTGCGCGTGTAAGCGCAAAGGCGTCGGGAGAGGAGGAGACGACAAGCGAAAGTTCTCCGCTTGGAATTTCTCCTCTTGAAGCTGCGTCGATGAGCGCCTGTAAATTAGTTCCGCCGCCCGAAACGAGCACGGCAACCTTAGCTTTTAGCATAAGATAACTCCCTCGTCGCTTTTCACTGTTTCGCCTAAAATATACGCCTGTTCACCCATTGCGCTTAGCAACGAAAGTGCCTTGTCCGCATCCTGCTTTGCCAAGGTTACGACCATACCAACTCCCATGTTAAACGTGTTAAACATATCTCGCTCGGGGATGTTGCCTGTTTTTGCAAGTAAGTCGAAAATGACGGGGATGTTGACTGTGCTCTTTTCAATCTTTGCGCCGATGCCCGCAGGAAGGCTTCTTGGGATGTTTTCGTAAAATCCACCGCCCGTAATGTGCGAAACGGATTTAATGGAAACTTCGTCTTTGAGTGCCAAAATCTGCTTTACGTAAATTCTTGTCGGTTCTAAAAGTGCTTCCCCAAGAGACATGGAAAGCTCGCTTACGTAGCGTTCGAGTGTGCTCTTGTGCACGGAAAAAACTTTTCGCACGAGCGAAAAACCGTTTGAATGCACGCCGCTTGAGGGAAGTGCAATCATGACGTCGCCCTCCTTTACGGAGTCTTTATCAAAAATTTCTGATTTATCTACAACTCCGACGCAAAAACCGGCAAGATCGTACTCGTCCTCGGGGTAGAAACCGGGCATTTCCGCAGTTTCTCCGCCGATAAGGGCGGTTCCTGCTTGAACACATCCTTCTGCAACACCTTCGACAATTTTTGCCACGCGCTCGGGATAGTTTTTCCCAACGGCGATGTAGTCGAGGAAGTAGAGCGGCTTTGCGCCGCAACATACTATGTCGTTTGCACACATTGCCACACAGTCGATGCCGACGGTATCGTGCTTGTCCATAAGAAAGGCGATTTTTAGTTTTGTCCCAACGCCGTCCGTTCCCGAAACGAGCACGGGTTTTTTTATGCCCGTGAGGTCAAGCTCAAAAAGTCCGCCAAATCCGCCGACTCCCTGTGCACCTTTTGTCATAGTTCTTGCGATGTGTCCTTTCATGAGGTTTACCGCCTCATAACCCGCTGTTATGTCCACGCCTGCATTAGCGTAACTTTCGCTGTAACTCTTATCCATTGTTATTCTCCTTAACTGTCTGCCCGCAGCCCCAATTTGTCTCCGATGCCCTGGCACACTGCCTTTTTAAACTTGGGCGTCTCGCTTTGGCTGATTTTAACGGAGTATCTGTTTTTGCCCTGGCTTTGTGGCGGATCTTCGGGATATTCTCCCGTAAAGCAACCCCTGCAAAAACCGATATCATCCCTGCCTGCTATTTTAAGCACGCTGTCTTTGTTTAAAAATCCGAGTGAGTCGGCACCTATTATCTTGCAAATCTCCTCTGTTGTGTGGTTCCACGCAATGAGGTGGTCTTGCGAATCTATATCCGTGCCGAAAAAACATGGGTATAAAAACTTAGGAGCTGAAGAGCGAACATGTACTTCCTTTGCGCCCGCATCTCTTAAAAGACGCACGATTCTCGCACATGTTGTGCCCCGGACTATGGAGTCGTCTATCATGACAACGCGCTTGCCTTCGACATTGCACTTTATGGCGTTTATCTTTATGCGCACCATGTCTTCGCGCTCCGCCTGAGTGGGCTGGATAAAGGTTCTGCCGATGTAGCGGTTTTTAATAAATCCCGTGCCGTAGGGGATGCCGGATTCTCTTGCAAACCCCATTGCCGCATCGAGTCCTGAATCGGGAACGCCGATGACGATGTCTGCTTGGGCGGGGTGTTCCTTTGCCAAAAATCTGCCCGAACGAAGGCGCGCTTCGTGTACGCTGCATCCTTCGACGTATGAATCGGGGCGTGCAAAGTAGAGCAATTCAAAGACGCAGTGCCCTGTTTTTTTTGCAGTACAGTTGTCCTTTATAGAGTGCAACTCTCCTGTTCTGTCTACATAAACGAGTTCTCCCGGTTCTACCTCTCGGACGTATTGCGCGTCTAGTGTGTCAAGCGCACATGTCTCTGAAACAAACAAGTAGTCATCGCCTTTTTTGCCGATGACAAGAGGCCTAAATCCGTATTTGTCGCGGGTCGCAATCAGCTTTGTCGGACTCATGACAACGAGGGAAAATGCTCCTTTAAGGCGCCTTGTCGCGCGCAGAACCGCTTGTTCGATATTTCCCGAGGTCAGCCTTTCGTGTGTGATTAGGTAGCTAATAACCTCTGTGTCGCTGGTGGAGTGGAAGATAGAGCCTTTAAGCTCAAGTTCCTCTCTCAGCTCGGCGTCGTTTGTCAGGTTACCGTTGTGAGCGAGCGTCATAACGCCTTTTATGTGGTTTACTACAAGCGGCTGTGCGTTTGCAACGGTATTGTCGCCTGTGGTGCTATAGCGAACATGGCCGACAGCCATGTTGCCTTCGCCCAATTTTGCGAGGACATCGGGGGTAAAAACATCTCCGACAAGCCCGTCGCTTTTATGCATGTTAACTATACCGTCGTCATTTACTGCAACACCGCAGCTTTCTTGGCCTCTGTGTTGCAACGCATATAGCGCATAGTACGCTGAGCGAGCAACGTTTTTGCGCTCCTTTGCGTATATCGCAAAAACGCCGCATTCTTCGTGCAAACTATCAAACATCTTATTCTCCAAGCAACCTCGCCATGATTTCGTTGTAAGCATCTTCAACGCCGCCAAGGTCGCGTCTAAATCTGTCTTTGTCCAGTTTTTTGCCTGTCTCGCTGTCCCAAAAACGGCAGGTGTCGGGCGAAATTTCGTCTGCTAAAACGATTGTGCCGTCTGCTGTCTTACCGTATTCAAGTTTGAAGTCGATAAGCTCAATGCCGAGGTCTTTTAGGTAGTTGGTCAAGACTTCGTTTACCTTTAGTGAGTAGTCGGCGATGAGTTTAAGCTCCTCGGGTGTTGCGTACTCCATTGCGAAGATGTGGTATTCGTTTATCATGGGGTCGCCGAGGTCGTCGTCCTTGTAGCAATACTCAAGGACTGTTTTTTTCATCTTGTAGCCCTCTTCAAGGCCGAGCCTTTTTGCGAGCGAACCTGCTGCGATGTTTCTTACGATAACTTCGAGCGGAACGATTGTAACCTTTTTAACGACTGTCTCTCTTGTCGAAAGTTCCTCAACGTAGTGTGTGGGGATGCCGTTTTGTTCAAGAAGTTTCATGAGGTGGTTTGTGACGCGGTTGTTGACCTCGCCCTTGCCCATGATTGTGCCCTTCTTTTCGCCGTTAAATGCAGTTGCGTCGTCTTTGTAGTCGACGATGCAAAAGTTTGCGTCGTCCGTAGCGTATACTTTTTTTGCCTTGCCTTCGTATAGTTGTTGTGTTTTGTTCATGTCTTGTCTCCTATAAAATATTTAAAATTGTGCGCTAATTTTTGCGTCCTTTTCAGCAACAGCCTTTGCCATGTCTTCCTTCATTTTGTCCATCTTTTCTGCAAGTTCGTCGTCCGATATAGCGAGCATCTGTACGGCTAGAATTGCCGCATTAACAGCTCCGTTTATTGCAACTGTGGCAACGGGAATGCCCGGTGGCATCATAACCGTCGCAAGAAGAGCGTCCAGTCCGTCAAGTGCGCCGGATTTTATGGGGATGCCGATAACGGGGAGCGTCGTGTTTGCCGCGATAACTCCGCCAAGGTGTGCCGCAAGTCCGGCTGCGCAGATGATTACTCCATAACCGTTAGCCTTTGCGTTTTTAGAAAATTCTTCAGCAACAGCAGGCGTTCTGTGCGCGCTAATAACTCTTACGGTGCAGGGCACTCCAAATTCAGCAAGCTTGTCCGCCGCTTTTTTTACGACCTCGAGGTCAGAATCGCTACCCATTAAAATTGCAACTTTTTTCAATCTTAAAATCCTCCTGATATATCCGTTGCGCCTGTCGTCGCAACGACGGTATTTTACTACTTTATTCTATACCAAAACATAGGTTTTTACAAGAGATTTTTTGCGACTCGGCAATGAGTTTATATTTGTTGACATAACTTCCCTTTCTTTATATAATAAATTTAACTGCAGGTATATAGGTCGCTTAGTGATAAAAAACAGGAGGAACGTCGATGAAGAGAATTATTGTTTTAACACTCAGCATAATCGCTATTTTTACATTGGCTGCTTGTTCACAACAATACAGTGTACAGGAAATTGAAAAGATGCAGGAGCAAATTGCCGAGCTTGAACAGGAGCTAAAAGAAGAAAACGACACGGGAAACATCGCAAAACCCGTTCAAACACAGACCCCTCAGCAAGTTTCGGAGCTCGACACGGAAACGCAGCCGGAGACCGACGTGGAGCCGCAACCGGAGCCGCAACTTTCAAACGATGAACTGCTAGCAATCGGGTGTACGTATTACGGAAAAACAGACTATACAAAGGGCTTTGAATGTTTTGAAGAACTCGCCGAGATGGGCGATAACAGGGCGATGTTGATGCTCGGTATTTGCTACGACCACGGTACGGGCGTCGAACAAGACTACGAAGCTGCGTTTGGCTGGTACGGGAGTGCATACGAAAACGGAAATGAACGTGCGCTATTGTCCCTTGCACAATCTTATCTTACGGGAGAGGGTGTTGAGAAGGACGTTGATAAGTACGAGGAGCTTTTGGTCGTGGCAGAACAAAGCGACGACAGCGAACTAGTAGCAGACGTTGCGGAGTTGAGAACTGTGGGAAGAAATAAATTTTCAATGCTTGAATACCACGAAGGAACTTACCACTCGAACTTTTTTGATGAATCGCTGATAGAAGAGCTTTACGGTTCGGGAGGAAGCTCGGGAGTCGCGGCAGCTCAGCCGGGTATCTCGCAAAATAACAGCACCGTTGCGCTCGACTGTCCGTCTTGTGACGGAGGATATGACACGTGCTCTTCATGCAACGGCACGGGAAGGCTAACATCGACGCAATACGCACCCGACTATTCCGGAAACGGCAACACGGCATATCAAGCCGAGGAACAGTGTCGAGCGTGCAGAGGTACGGGAAAAGTCGCCTGTTCATATTGCGGCGGCTCGGGAGTAATTGACTAAAACGGTATATACGCACACAAATGTGTATAAAATATTATGGAAATAAAAAAAGGAGTAGGTACTATGAAAAAAATTATTGCACTAATTTGCGCCTTGTGTCTTTGCTTTGTTCTTGTGGCATGTGGCGACGGCGTGGATGCTGCGGGAAATGCCGCACAGGAAAATAACGATGCGCTGGTCGATGCGGACAACGCAATAACGGACGCTTTAGGAGATTTGGGAGATGACATTCAAGGACTTTTAGACCAAATAAACTAATACCAAAAAAGAGACGGTAAAGTTCTTTACCGTCTCCAAGGGATATGTGAGATTAAATATTGTAGGCCAAGCGCACCCGAATTTCGGAGTGCTCTTTTTTTCCTCCGTATGCCCACCGTTGCAACATAAAGACATCCGCGCTTATGTATGAGATCGGAGACCCCATAGTCTTGTAGCTTTTCATATGCGCCGGCTTACCCGAATGTTTGGTTTTAGAATGATTTAATCCTGTGTCCGTCCTCTCTTGTTTTGCAAAACCCGCTATGCAATGTGGTGGCATATAACATATGCGCTTTTGCATTAATAGGCAACAATGCCTCTGCTCTTGACGAATCAGTTTTTTAGTCTTTCTAAAACTTCACACGCTAGGTTCGCTCCGTGGCGTTTTTTGCGTTGCAAAGTTCCATCTCGCTGTATATTCGATATTGCGCACAGCTCGACATTTGGTTAGCAAATTCGACAAACTGTGCAGGATGCATCGTTATCTTGGTTACATTAGCTAATAAGATACTTTAATACCCTAAAGTAAAATCACATGGTAAATAAGATACTGCAAGTCCTGTAGTCATTATAATAAGAAAATGTGCCGATGTCAACAATTTATATTATGAATTTTATAGCAATCACCGTTTCGATACAAAACAATGTTCACCGCAGGGGGCATCGTGAAAACAGCGGCATGCCAATCTATGAAAAAATGTGTTTGTGTTAGGGAATTTTTCTTGCTAGAATGCTAGGCTTGTGTTAGAATAAAACGGTATGTATAGGCTTTACAGCCGCTTAGGAGAGAGAAATTTGAGAGTTGGAATAGACATAGGTTCGACGACGATAAAGTGCGTCATGCTTGACAAAAATAATGTCATAAAATACAAGTCGTATGAGAGACATATGACAAAAATAAATGAAATGGTACGCGAAATGCTCGTAACTTTGCTCGAGCAAGCGGGCGATTTTGCAAGGGTTTCCATCTCCGGTTCTGCGGGAATGGGGCTTGCAAAGGCGTTGGAAATTCCCTTTGTTCAGGAGGTTTTTGCGACGAAACTCGCAATAGAAAAATTCATTCCGCAGGCGGATGTCGCCATAGAACTGGGCGGGGAGGACGCAAAGATCCTCTTCCTCACAGGCGGAAGCGAGGTGCGCATGAACGGAACTTGCGCAGGAGGAACGGGCTCGTTTATCGACCAAATGGCGACTCTTATGAACATGTCTGCGGGCGACCTAAACGAACTGGCGAAAGATGCGACAAAGTCATATACGATTGCGTCAAGGTGCGGAGTTTTTGCAAAGACGGATGTGCAACCGTTGCTTAATCAAGGCGCGAAAAAGTCCGATGTCTCAAAGAGTATTTTGGGTGCAGTTGTAAACCAAACGCTCGGTGGGCTCGCACAGGGCAGAGAAGTAAAGGGAAATGTCGTCTATCTCGGAGGGCCGCTGACATTTATGAGCGAACTGAGAAATTCGTTTGACGAAGCAATGGGCGTGCAGGGAATCTTCCCGGCAGATTCGCTCTACTTTGTTTCGGTAGGCACAGCACTTTCCTGCGAGGGGACGCATAACATAAAGGAACTTATAAAAAAACTCGATGCGCTCGCCCCGGCTTCTGAATACGAACATTCAAAGCCGCTTTTTGAAGGAAACAAGGACTACGAGGAATTTTTAAAAAGGCACAACAGTCACGACGTTCCCCATGTAAAAGGGTATTCAGGCGAGGCTTTTTTGGGAATAGATTCGGGTTCAACCACGGTAAAAGTTGCGATAATTACAGCGACAGGCGACTTTATAGCTTCCATGTATGAGCCAAACAAGGGCAACCCCGTAAAGATTGTACGCGAGTTTTTGGCGGACTTTTTAGAGCAAAATCCGAAGGTAAAAATCGTCGGCTCTGCGAGTACGGGCTACGGCGAAGAGCTGATGAAACAGGCGTTTGACCTTGGAAATGGAGTTGTCGAAACCGTCGCACATACGACTGCGGCAAGGCACTTTATGCCCGACGTCGAATACATCATAGACATCGGTGGTCAGGACATAAAATGTATAAAGATAAGAAACGGCATTGTCGATAACATATTTTTAAACGAGGCGTGTTCCTCGGGTTGCGGTTCGTTTTTACAGACTTTCGCGCAGGCGGCGGGATATTCGATAGAGGAGTTTGCGAAGCTCGGGCTTTTTGCAAACAGACCTGTGAGCCTGGGTACACGCTGTACCGTATTTATGAATTCCTCTGTCAAACAGGCGCAAAAGGACGGTGCGAGCATCGAAAACATTGCGGCGGGGCTTTGTGTCAGCGTCGTAAAAAATGCACTTTATAAGGTTATTAGAGCTTCAAACCCGAGCGAACTCGGAAACAAAATCGTCGTTCAGGGCGGAACTTTCTTAAATGATGCGGTGCTTCGTTGCTTTGAACAGGAGATGGGAACGCAGGTAATTCGTCCGACAATTTCAGGGCTTATGGGTGCGTATGGTGCGGCACTTTATGCTTTAGGCAAACCAACATGCGAAAAAGACCTAAAATCATTGCTTAAAAACTTTACACAGGAAGTTAAAGAGAGCAGGTGCAAGCTTTGCACGAACAACTGTGCAATAACGATAAACACGTTTGACGGCGCTCGCAAGTTCTTAAGCGGAAATAAGTGCGAGAGGCCAACGAAGAGCAAAGGTGATTTTCGTGGAAGAAACCTGTATGAGGAAAAACTTAATCTGCTAAAAAGCTACAAACCCGTGGGAAACGGCAAGAAAATCGGACTCCCGCTTGCGCTTAATTTATACGAGATGTTGCCATTTTGGCACACGTTTTTCAGCGAGCTTGGGTTTTGCGTCGTAAGTTCGGGAATTTCAGACAAGGAAACATTCACGCTCGGCCACAGCTCAATTCCTAGCGACACCGTATGTTACCCGGCAAAGCTGGTTCATGGGCACATAAAAAAACTCATATCTATGGGAGTTGATGGGATATTTTATCCGTGTTTGACGTATAACTTCGACGAAGGCATAAGCGACAATAGATATAATTGCCCGGTTGTCGCATACTATCCCGAGGTAATTGAGGCGAATATGAATGACGTAAAAGACATCGCTTTTATAAAAGACCATGTCGGGCTTCATCAAAAACGCACGCTTCCTGCAAAGCTAACGGGTATTTTGGGGGCGCACTTTGAGGGGATTTCGATTAAAAATGTCAAATCTGCGCTCAAAAAGGCATATGCACAGCACGAAGCGTACATGAAAAAAATTGCGGAAATCGGAAGCGAGATTTTGCGCGAGGCGCAGGAGAAAAACATTCCTGTAATCGTTCTTGCGGGAAGACCTTATCACGCAGACCCGCAGGTTAATCACGGCGTGGATGTCCTCATAGCGAGCTACGGATTTTCGGTGGTGAGTGAGGATGCGGTAAGCGGTCTCGCCGGCAAGGTAAAAACCGCTGTGCTGAATCAGTGGACGTATCACGCGAGGATGTACGCCGCGGCAAAGTATATTGCAGACAAAAAGAACATGAACTTAGTTCAGATAATCTCGTTTGGTTGCGGGCTTGATGCGGTTACGAGCGACGAGGTGCGGGAAATCTTGGAGGACAACGGCAAGATTTATACGGGGCTAAAGATGGACGAAATCACAAACTCGGGTGCGGTCAAGATAAGATTGCGCAGTCTCTTTGAGACGATATAATAAGGAAGTAAATATGAGCAGGTTGGAATTTTCAAAAAAAACACGCAGTGAGTTCACGATTTTAGTGCCGGAGATGCTGCCTATGCACTTTAAACTGTGTAGGAGAATAATGAAAAACTACGGCTACAACATGGAGCTGTTAAACGACACGGGAAGCGAGGTTGTGGCGGAGGGTTTGCGCTACGTACACAACGACGCTTGCTACCCGGCGGTTTTGGTTATCGGGCAGTTTATCAGTGCGCTAAAGAGCGGAAAGTATGACATAGACAAAACGGTAATCGCGCTCACTCAAACCGGCGGCGGATGCCGTGCATCAAACTATGTGCCGTTGCTCAGAAAGGCGCTGAAGCGTGCAGGGTTTGACGTTCCGGTGCTTTCAGTTTCGCTAAAAAGTGTCGAAAAGGGTGCGACGCTAAAGCCGTCGATAAAGCTGATGAGGGACATTCTCTGCGGAATTTTTTACGGCGATTTTATCGACCTGCTAGTAAACCAGACTCAGCCATACGAAGTTTTTGTCGGCTCGAGCGAGAAAAAGGCAGAAGAGTGGATAGAGCGGCTTTCGGCTAAGAATTTTAAACTGCACGTAAGACCCTCGGGAATGCGCAAGGTTTTTGAACAGATTGCAAAGGAGTTTTCTGAAATTGAAGTCAAGCGTACGAAGAAGATAAAGGTTGGCATCGTCGGCGAGATTTACGTAAAGTACGCCGCATTTGCAAACAACGACCTAAAAAAGTATCTGCTCAGCCAAAACTGCGAGGTTATGGTGCCCGGGCTTATCGGTTTTTTGCAGTACTGCATAGAAAATCAGGTTATAAACCAAGACCTTTACGGCGGAACTTTTTTCATGGGGAAGAGCTCTCGTTGGGCGATGAACTTCCTGCAAAAGTACGAAGTCATGATAGAAGAGGTGCTAAAGCCATACCCATACACCGCGCCTTCTAAATTCGCGCACAAAAAGGAGCTTGTAAAGGGAATTATCGGCTACGGAAACAAGATGGGAGAGGGTTGGTTGCTCACAGCTGAGATTGCGGAGCTTATCGAACTCGGATATTCCAACATCGTTAGCGTGCAGCCGTTCGGGTGCCTGCCAAACCACATCTGCGCAAAGGGGATGTCGAGGAAACTTCAAGGCGTGTATCCACAGGCGAACATCGTTGCGGTGGACTACGACCCGGGCGCAAGCATCGTTAATCAGGAAAATCGTCTAAAGCTCATGCTTTCGATGGATGGACAAAACTCAAACTCCGAAAAGGAAGAGCAAGCTTCGGCGGTAGATCTATAATATATGAAGGAAATATTTTCGCTCTTCACGGAATGCTTTTTTGACGAGGAGAATAACTGCATAGTTGCAATCTTTCCCTACACCGAAACTCTTCCCGCGACAGAGGGTTACGCTAAGATTTCAAACTATTATATAACTTCAAATCATGCGTATCATCTGATGCGGCGGGTGGTCATGTCGTTAAAGGAATCGGGAATCGTCGCAAAAGTCGACCATAAACTGCCCGCGAGGAGTATAGCGGTAAAAAATGGCGGATTTGTCGGCAACAACGGATTTTACTTTCACCCAAAATACGGCAGTTACGTATACATCGGGATAATGTCTGTTTTGCGAGACGAACAAAATGCATTGCGGGAGTATTTTTCCGGATTTCCGAGGAAAAGTTCGTCTAAAAATTCCTGCCTCGGTTGCGGGGATTGCAAAAAAGTCTGTCCGACCGGTGCGCTTGAAAAGCAGGACATGTCCCTTTGCATCAGGGAACACGTTTTAAAAACTCCAATTCCAAATGAAATAGCTTCATATATATATCAGCTTTACGGATGCGAACGCTGTCAGCTTTGTTGTCCCGAAAACAATATCGAATATAATAAACCCGTGGAGTTTAGCTTAGACGAACTCCAAGAGGGGGGGCATTTTGAGCAAATACGTGAACTCGTGGGCAAAAACATAGCAAAGCGGGATAATGTTATTGAACAGGCTCAGATAATAAAGACCTTGGGCGCTGCCCAAACCCGCTTAGGGACGAGCCGTGTCTAAGAATCCTGCTGGACAAAACATTCGTTTTGTCAGGGGGTAATTGATTGCAGATTGCTTGTGCTTTTCGCCCGCTTCGCGTTTGCGGGCGAAAGAGAATGTATAGCGGTTTTGTTTTGTCGAACATTCAGCCCGTGCAACATATTACCGAAACAACACTTAGCGCGCGAAGCGGTGCGTTGAGATGGGGTTTGGGGAACGTTAGGTTCCCCAAGCGGGGTTGTCAGGGGCGCGATCGCCCATGACAAAACAAACAAATGCACACAACCGACTGAGAAACCCAATATTTCCAAGTTTAATCAAAACCCTTTAAGACCTCGGCTCTGTAGGAAGACCTTGGGCGCTGCCCAAACCCGCTTAGGGACGAACCGTCCCTAAGAACCCTGCTGGACAAAACATTCGTTTTGTCAGGGGGTAATTGATTGCAGATTGCTTGTGCTTTTCGCCCGCTTCGCGTTTGCGGGCGAAAGTGTGCGTAAACGCACGATATCTATTATAATTCATTTAAAGCATCTCTAAGAATTGAGTTGCTTATTTTTTTGCCGTATCTTTCTCTTCGCAGATTTTCATAGATTGAATTACAAGTGTGTCCACAAGTTGGGAGTGTGCTAATACTTCGTCTGCTTCTCCTAAACTTTTTTCCTGCGAAATGGCTTTATCAGCCATTTCTTCAAGCAAACGTCGTTCATTTGTTAAGCTATCCACGGCATTCCTCCTAAAAATTTTGAACCCAATGTGGGTTCTTGGGTATATTGTACTGCAAAATGAACCTATAATAAAGCCAATAAAGGTGAAAATATGGGTGAAATAAAACATTTATCTCTTAGAATAGACAGCGAGATGCTCAAGAAGTTTCGTTATGTCTGCAAATATGATGCGAGATCCGCAAATTCGCAACTCTTGGTGTACATAAGAAAAAGCATAGCCGAGTTTGAAAAAGAGCACGGAGAAATAGAGATAGAAGAAAGTGACACGAAAAATTAAATAGTTTGTCATTTTACATAGTTTTGACAAAATGCTCTTACAGCATACTTATCACGGGTGTAGAATTGTCTTCGAGTTAGGACGAAAATATTTGTCAATAAAAGGAGACTAAAAAAATGAAAAAGACACTCGTAATGATCGTAGCAGTGGTTATGTCACTGGCAATCTTTGTAGGATGCGGAGCACCCGCAACAAGCGAAACGCCCGCAAGTGAAGCGCCGGCAAGCGAAGCAGCACAAAGCGAAACACCCGAAAGCGAAGAACCCGCAGCAAGCACAATGACAGGCGAAATGACAGTTGTATCCCGTGAAGACGGTTCGGGAACAAGAGGAGCATTCGTTGAGCTCGTAGGAGTTGTAGACGAAGAAGGCAACGACATGACGACACTTGACGCGGACATCCAAAACAGCACAGGTTCTGTAATGTCTACAGTTTCAAGCACACAGCCCGCAATCGGATACATCTCGCTCGGTTCGCTCGACGAGACGGTTAAAGCAGTAAGCATCGATGGCGTAGAGCCTTCAATCGACAACATCAAAGCAGGAACTTACAGCGTTGCACGTCCCTTCAACATCGCATACATCGAAGCAAACCTAACAGACCTCGACAAAGACTTCATCTCATTCATCATGAGCGAAGAAGG
>CAYJIQ010000018.1:14315-14879 GCA_964370275.1 uncultured Christensenellaceae bacterium | reverse complement strand
CTTTTTGTACGAGGACGAAGTAATCGTTGAACAATTTGTCCCGGGCAGAGAGCTTACATGCGCCGTCCTTGATGGCAAGGCACTTCCCATAGCAGAAGTAGTTCCCAAAGGCGATTTTTACGACTATGCACACAAGTATCAACAGGGAATGATAGATGAAATATGCCCGGCAAAAATCTCCGCAGAAATGACCGATAAAATCCAAAGCCTTGCCGTAGACGTCTTTAATGCTCTTGGTCTTGGCGTATATGCAAGAATGGATTTTATTATGGACGACTCAGGCGAGTGCTACTGTCTTGAGGCAAACACACTTCCCGGCCTAACTCCGACAAGCCACCTTCCCGAAGAAGCAAAAGCGGCAGGAATAAACTACGAGGAACTTTGCGAGCAGATAGTGAAGCTTTCGATGACGGTGCAAAACTGATGATGAAACTAACGCTCAGCAGTATCGCACAGGCTTGCGGCGGCGAAATTTTTTCTTGTGACGGCAATTTGACGGTTTCAAACATAGAGATAGACAACAGGCGCATCCAAAAAGGTGGTCTGTTCGTCCCGATTATCGGA
>CAYJIQ010000018.1:8852-14305 GCA_964370275.1 uncultured Christensenellaceae bacterium | reverse complement strand
AAAACGGCATTTGAAGCGGGTGCCGTTTGCACCCTTTCGGACAGGCCCGTAGATTTTGCGCATATTCGCGTTTCATCTACACTCCAAGCATTTCAAGATATCGCTAAATACTACATGGATATCTCAAAAGTTCCGGTAGTAGGCATAACAGGAAGCGTGGGTAAGACGACAACCAAAGATATGATCTCCTGTGTGCTCGGCGAAGCGTTCGTCGTCCACAAGACACAGGGCAACTTTAACAACGAAACCGGAGTTCCGCTCACCGTGTTTGCACTGCCCGAAAATGCGCAGATTGCAGTAATCGAGATGGGAATGAACCACTTTGGCGAAATTGACAAGCTCGCAAGCATCGTTAAACCCGACATCTGCGTGCTCACAAACATCGGAGAGGCGCACATCGAAAACCTCGGCTCTAGGGACGGGATTTTACGGGCAAAATCCGAAATGCTCGCACACGCAAAGGACGGCGGATGCACTGTGATAAACGGCGACGACGAATATTTGCTTAAGCTCCAAGCGGACAATATCATAAAAGCCGGCTTTGAACACTGCGACATCTTTCCAAGCGAGATTGTCGAAAACGGCTTCGATGGTGTGGAGTTTTATGTAAATTACAAAGCTGACAAGGCGAAGGTTTCGCTGTGTGTACCGGGAAACCACATGATAACAAACGCACTCATTGCAACAGGCGTCGGACTAAAGCTTGGTATGAACCTTGAACAGATCGCACGTGGGCTAGAAAAATTCGCTCCTTCTAAGGGAAGAATGCATATATCAAAAAGAGACGGCTACACGGTAATCGACGACGCATATAACGCAAACCCGACTTCTATGGCTGCGGCGATAAGAACGCTCAGCACAGCGCAGGGCAGAAAAGTTCTCGTTATGGGAGACATGCTCGAACTTGGCAAAAACGAAGTAAAATACCACGAAGACATGGGTAGGCTTGCGGCAGAGTGCAATATTGATTTAATTTTGTGCGTTGGACGATTGAGCAAAGCCGCTTATGATTGTGCAAAAAAGCTCGGTGCAAACGCCCTTCACTTTGATGATTTGCCTTCAGTTCAGGTGCAAATTTCAACTTATCTCGAACAAGGCGACTATGTTCTTGTAAAATCCTCTCACGGAACAGGACTTTATAAGCTCGAAATATAACAGGCGTTATATCTCACACCCGGCTCGCTCAAGTTCCTTGACGAAAACACAGTGACAAACTATAATGTATAAGATAGCGCTGTGCGCCCGGAAAACGCGCACGGTAAACAGGAGGTGCTCTATGATCGATCCCATTGCAATATATAATCTCTTCGGTATCCAAGGACTTAACATCCACTGGTACGGAATTTTAATCTGTACGGGCATAGTTCTCGGCGTGCTCATCGCAATCAGGCTTGCCAAGACCAAAAACTATAACTCGGATCTTGTAATCGACCTTATACTTCTCGCTTTGCCCATAGCGATAGTCTGCGCAAGGCTTTACTACGTGGTCTTTGAATGGGAGATGTTTGCCGATGATTTAGGCAAAATTTTCAGAGTCTGGGAAGGCGGACTGGCAATCTACGGTGCTGTTATCGGTGCTGTCATCGCATGTGCAATCTTTTCAAAGTGGCGCAAGGTTAAAATCGGCGACATTTTAGATATTGGCGCACCGGCACTCATTTTAGGACAGGCAATCGGCAGATGGGGAAACTTTGTAAACCAAGAAGCATTTGGAAATGCGGTTACAGACCCCGCACTGCAGTGGTTCCCCTATGCGGTAAACATTACGCGAGATAACGCTACGTTTTTTGACGAAGTTTCGCAACAGTGGGTTTCTGCAAGCGGATGGTTTCAAGCCACTTTCTTCTATGAAAGCATGTGGAACTTCCTCGTATTCGGTGCACTGCTCTTCATATTTAAAAAATCAAAGCACAGAGGGCACGTCTTTATTTCCTACCTCATTTTATACGGAGTAGGACGCTTCTTTATCGAAGGTATGAGGACGGACAGCTTATGGATGATTCCGAGTGTAATCCGTGTTTCGCAGGCACTTTCGCTGTTGCTCGTGGTTGGCGGCATCATATATCTTCTTTGGAAGAGAAACAAGACGGACGTTCCATATGAATACAAAGGTCGCTACTCAATCGGCTACGTGAAGGAAGATGAGCAAAAAGCGGACGCAAAAGATGAAGTTGTGCAGGATGCCCCTGTTTGCGACGACAACGAAGATAATCAAAACGAAGAAATGAATAATAACGTCGAAGAAACGGCTAAAGACACGGCCGATACTCAAGAGACAGAGCAAGAAAATTCAGACGATAAAGATGAATCCACGACAGACACCGTTGAAAAGTAACAACAGCGATTCGGAAAGCGAAACGAAATGAAGCAAAGAAAACTAAACATGCTTACAGACCTATATCAGATGACGATGATTCAGGGTTATTTAAAAGAAGGTAAGCAGGACGACATCGCCGTATACGATATGTTTTTCAGAAAGAAGGCGGGTGAATCGGGTTATGCCATCATGGCGGGGCTTGAGCAGGTTATAGACTACATAAAAAACCTATCCTTTTGCGAAGAAGATATCTCGTACCTTCGCTCACTGGGCATCTTCGGGGATGATTTTTTATCCTACATGCAAAGCTTTAAATTTAGTGGCGACATAAGCGCAATTCCCGAAGGAACTGTTGTTTTTCCGGGAGAGCCGCTTCTTCGGGTGACGGCCCCCCTTCCGCAGGCGCAACTAATCGAAACGGCAGTGCTAAACATAATTAACCACCAGACGCTCATCGCTACAAAAGCGAGCAGAGTCGTCTATGCGGCGAAAGGTGCGGGCGTCATGGAGTTTGGGCTAAGGCGTGCACAAGGTCCTGATGCCGGAGTTCTCGGAGCAAGGGCTGCTGTAATCGGCGGGTGTATTTCCACCTCCAATGTGCTGGCGGGCCAAACTTACAACCTTGCCGTTGCGGGTACTCAGGCGCACAGTTGGGTAATGAGTTTTGAAAGCGAACTCGAAGCTTTCCGGGCATACGCTAGAACCTTCCCTCAAAACTGCCTGCTTCTTGTCGACACATACGACACTCTAAAAAGCGGAATTCCCAACGCAATAACCGTGTTTAATGAACTCACAGCTCAGGGATATAAACCGAGGGGAATCAGGCTGGACAGCGGAGACCTTGCCTACATTTCAAAAATGGCTCGAAGAATGCTCGACAAAGCCGGTTTTAAGGATACTATAATCGTCGCAAGCAGCGACATGGACGAAAACGTTATTAGAGACCTTATCGCACAGGGTGCAAAGATTGACGTTTACGGAGTTGGCACTAAGCTTATCACCAGCGAAAATTGCCCGTCTCTCGGCGGAGTGTACAAGCTTTCGGCGATAGAGATGAAGGGTACGCTTCAACCTAAGATGAAGATAAGCGAGAATGCCTGGAAGATAACCAACCCGGGGCGGAAGAAGGTAGTTCGCCTATATTCTCCCGAAGGTTTTGCGCTCGCAGACCTCATAACGCTTGAGGACGAGGTTATCGACGACACTCAACCTATAGAGATATTTCATCCGCAGGACACATGGAAACGCATGACCATAGAAAAATTCACGGCAAAGGAACTGCTTATTCCCGTATTTAAGGCGGGAAAGCAGGTGTATTATAGCCCCTCAGTAAGCGAAATAAGCGAATATTGCAAGCGTGACCTTGCAACGCTGTGGGACGAGTATAAAAGACCCGTAATTCCTCACATTTACAAGGTCGATCTGTCCCAAAAACTGTGGACACTCAGACAGGACATGATAAACGGGATAGAAAAAGGAAATTGATGAAAACACTGATAAAAAACGCCCGCATTATTGACGGAAGCGGCGCAAAGGAGTTTACCTCCGATCTTCTCATAGATGGCGACAAAATCGCTGATATTGCTCCGAAAATTATGGCGAACGACTGCGAAGTCATTGATGCCACAGGAAAAATCGTCTCGGCGGGACTGATAGATGCACACTCACACAACGACTGGTTTAGCTACACACCGGACAACTTTAAGTATTTTGAGCCGTTTATCATGCAGGGCATAACTGGCATGGTCTGCGGAAACTGCGGTTTTTCGCCATTTGCATGGGACAAAGATTCTCCGCACAAAGACTTCATCGGCGCAGGTCTATTTAAATTAAAACAAAATCCACCCTGCACGATGAGCGAGTTTGAGCAACTTACAAACACCTACTCTCCGCTAAACATCGCAACGTTCGTCGGCCACGGCACAGCGCGAATTTCCGTTGCGGGCAAAGAATCTCCGACATCCGAACAGAAAAATCGAATGCTTGAACTTTTAGATGAGTCGCTAGAGCAGGGAGCTTGCGGAGTTTCGATCGGTCTTATGTATGAACCCGGAATGTACTCACCTTTTGAAGAGTTTAAGGAAGTTGCACTGCTCTGCAAGAAGCACGACAAGGTGTTAACGGCACACAACAGGGCTCAATCCGCAGTTTCTATGTCATATAAAGGGCTATTTGGCAGGCCACACAACCTGCGAGCACTCGACGAAATGATAAAACTTGCGGAGGAAACGGGAGTTAAACTTCAAAACTCGCACCTCATTTTCGTCGGAGATCGCACGTTTAAAACTGCCGACGAATGCATTAAGCTCATAGATGATGCACGCTCAAGAGGTGTTGACATCACGTTTGACATGTACAGCGCAACCTTCGGAACGTCAGTAGTTACCGTAATACTCCCTTCGTGGTATCAATTTTTAAAGATTGAAGAGCGCACCAAATTTATCAACCGAATAAAGCTCAAAGTACAAATTAACGTGACAAAAAAACTGCTCGGCTTCGGATTTGATGACATACAAATCGGCTGGCTGGGCGAAGATAACAAACATTTAGTAGGAAAGTACATAAGCCAAATTGCACAAGAAACCGGCAAAAGCCACTTTGATACATACATCGACATGGCTGTAAGGGCGAATTTTGAGGGTTCAATCGTCATGCACAACTTCCAAACGGAGGAAATTATCAGAAAACTCTCAAATCACGAGGCTTCGATGTTTATGACAGACTCCTGGGTCGTTCCCAACGGACTGCAAAGCGGCAGAGCATATGGTGGATTGACGAGATTTTTAACAAATGCGATGAAGGGAACTCAGACTCTCGAGGACGCAATTCACAGGATGAGCGGAAAGGTCGCACGCAGATTCGGCCTAAAAAAGCGTGGCGAGTTAAAACCGGGTAACTTTGCTGACATTACGGTTTTTGACCCGCAAAGATTGCGCGACCACTTAGACACCGTTGAGTTTCCCGAGGGAATAGAACAGGTCTTTGTAAACGGAACACGTATATTAAAGGACGGAGATGTTGTCCGCGAAGTGCTTAGCGGTGCGGGCAAGGTTATGAAATAGGAGAAAGCATGAATTTAAGCGAAGTTCAAAGACGAGCGGTGGACACGACGGAGGGGCCCGTACTCGTGCTTGCA
>CAYJIQ010000018.1:0-8842 GCA_964370275.1 uncultured Christensenellaceae bacterium | reverse complement strand
TGCAGGCGCAGGTTCGGGAAAGACGGGCGTGCTAACCGCAAGGGTTGCACATCTGATAAACGATTTACAGGTACGCCCCGAAAATATTTTGGCGATAACATTTACAAACAAAGCGGCGGCGGAGATGAAAGAGCGAACCGAGCGCATGATCGACGTCGACATTCGCCGTCTTACCGTGTGTACATTCCATTCAATGTGCGCACGTTTTTTGCGCTACGATGCAGATAAAATCGGATTTTCAAACTCGTTTGCAATATACGACACGGCAGCTTCGCTGGAGATTATTAAACTGTGCAGCGAACACGAGGGAATCTCCAAGGCAGACTTAAAGCCGCGGCAAATTTTAGGCTTCATTTCCCGTGCAAAAAACGCAGCAGGAAGGGTCGAGCCAAAGCACTACTTTGAAGATATTTTCCCTTCATATTCCGAAACTCTGACAAAGATTTACGACGCATACAACGAGCGACTACAAGCGGAAAACGCAATGGACTTTGACGACTTGTTGCTCAACATGCTAAACTTGTTAAAGACGAACAACAATGTGCGTGAATACTATCAAAACCGCTTTAAATATGTCCTTGTCGACGAATATCAGGACACAAACTCGGTGCAATACGAGCTTGTGCGCATACTTTGCGACAAGTATAAAAACATATTTGTCGTGGGTGACGATGACCAATCGATATACAGCTGGCGAGGTGCTGAAATCGGCAATATCTTGAAGTTTGACAGAGACTACCCCGGCGCGACTGTAATTAAGCTCGAACAAAACTATCGCTCGCACGCAAAGATTATCGACGTAGCAAACAGCGTAATCGAAAAATCCGAGATAAGAAAGCCCAAAAAACTCTGGTCAGCTGTGACCGAAGGCGAAAAACCATATCTTTTTTGTGCGATGAACGAGAGAGACGAGGCTGATTTTGTTACAAGCACTATAAATAAAATAGCAAACAACGGCGGAAATTACTCAGACATCGCCGTACTTTATCGCATGAACGCGCAATCTCGATCTCTTGAAGAGGTCTTGCGCAGATACGGAGTCCCATATAAAGTTTACGGGGGAATAAGCTTCTACGACCGCAAGGAAGTAAAAGACATGCTGGCATACCTTACTGTGCTCGACAATCCGACTGCCGACACAGCACTTTTGCGAGTCATTAACGTTCCCAAGAGAGGAATCGGAAAAACGACAATTGATAGGTTGCGTGAACACTCTATTTCCTCCGGCCTTTCCATCCTCGAACAGCTCATTACAGGAGATTTGCCAAAAGGAGTAAGCGCAGCCAAGCTCAAGCCGTTTCTTGAATGCTACGAGAAAATGGCAGACGAGACCTTCGACCTCACAGTCCCCGAAATATTGCAAAAGGTCTTTGAAATTACAAACTACGAAGCCGCAATCAAAGAAGAGGACGATGTTGAAAGCAGGCTACAAAACATCGAAGAGCTTATTAACAGCGCTCATGAATACGAAAAAGGCGCAGAAGAACCTTCGCTCACCGAGTTTTTAAGCACCGTTTCTCTCGTCTCCGACCTCGATACGACTTCACAGACGGGAAGCGTAACCCTCATGACACTGCACAGCGCAAAAGGTCTTGAATTTGAAAATGTGTTTATCGTGGGCATGGAAGAGAATGTGTTTCCTTCGATGCGTGCCGTTGAAGAGGGAAATGTCGAAGAGGAACGCAGACTTTGCTACGTCGGCATAACCCGTGCAAAACAGCGCCTTTTTATCTCCCACTGCGAGGAAAGAAATTTATATTCGGGCTTTAACCGCAACAAACCATCCAGATTTTTGTTCGACATTCCCGAAAATTCTATAAACAAACTAAACGTTCAGCGCAAGCCGGCACAACAACTGAGGCAAAAGCCGAACGCACCTGAAGTAAAAAAACCGACCTTTAACGCAGTTCGAGAGAAATCGCAATCAAAACTGAGGTATAATGTCGGCATGAAGCTCTCCCATCCTAAATTCGGCGTGGGCGTGCTTAATAAAATATTACAGGCGGGCGACGACAAAATCGGCGTCATTTCCTTTGAGGAAGGCGAAAAGAAGATGGTTTTGGCATACGCTCCCTTGACCGAGGTGAAGTGATATGAGCGAAAAGATGCGGCAACTTTGCGACACACTTAACGGATACGCATACAATTATTATACACTAGACAACCCGACAGTTTCGGATGTGGAGTACGACAGACTCTACGACGAGCTCGTCAAATTAGAACTTGAAACCGGGGTTATTTTGCAGGACTCGCCGACAAAGCGAGTTGGTGGAGACATCCTCTCGGGGTTTGAGAAGCACACACACATTGCAAGTTTATACAGTCTTGACAAAGCGCAGGACGAGGGCGAACTTTCTGCGTGGATGGAGCGAACGGCAAAAAGCGTCGGGGATTTTGGCATGTCTCTTGAATATAAATTTGACGGACTTTCGATAAACCTGACATATGAAAACGGCAAACTTATACAGGCGGCAACACGCGGAAACGGAAGCGTCGGCGAGGGAATTTTAGCTCAAATTATGACGATAAAATCCGTCCCTCTTGCAATTCCCTTCAAGGGCAAATTTGAGGTGCAGGGAGAGGCTATTATGCATATAAGCGACCTCATGGAATACAACAAAACCGCACAAGAGCCGCTTAAAAATCCGAGGAACGGCGCTGCGGGTGCGCTTCGCAACCTAGACCCAAAACAGAGCGCAAAGCGCAAACTCGACGCATACTTTTACAACATCGGCTACATTGAGGGCAAGACTTTTGAGCATCACTGTGAAATGCTCGAGTTTTTGCGTGAAAACAGATTCAAACTTAGCCCGTATGTCTTTTATACTCATAGAAAAGATGAGCTTCTTCGCGAAATAGAAAACACAGAATTGAAACGAAACGAAAATGACTTTGAAATCGACGGAATGGTTGTCAAAGTTACCGATTTTTCACAAAGGGAAACCCTCGGTTACACTCAAAAATTCCCACGGTGGGCAATTGCTTATAAATTCAAAGCTCAGGAAGTCACCACAACGCTGGAAGATGTCGTATGGGAGGTCGGCAGGACGGGCAGAGTTTCCCCGACAGCCCTGCTCGAAACGGTAGACATCGGCGGAGTTAGCGTCTCCCGTGCAACGCTTAACAACTTAGAGGACATCAGGCGCAAAGACGTAAAGCTGGGCGGACGCGTGTTTATTAGAAGAAGTAACGACGTAATTCCTGAAATAATGGGGAAGGCCGACGATAGCGGAAGCGAAATTCTCCCTCCAATTGCATGTCCCGACTGTAAAACAAAGCTCGAACGGATTGGCCCTAATCTCTTTTGCACAAACAAACTCACCTGCTCCTCGCAAATTGTTGCAGGACTTGAACATTTTGTTAGCAGAAACGCCATGAACATTGAAGGTTTGAGTGCAAAGACTCTCGAAAAACTGCACGACGAAAAGGGCGTTTGCGACATTGCCGGCCTTTATAAACTGACGCAAGAGGATTTTCTTTCGATGGAAGGGTTTAAGCAAAAACGAGCAAACAACCTAATCTCGGCAATTGCCTCAAGCAAAAATCCCGAACTTGCAGACTTTGTCCACGCACTCGGAATTTTAAACGTAGGAAGGGCAACGGCAGAGGAATTGGCGCAAACTTTTGGAACTTTTGAAAAAATAAAGAGCGCAACCTTTGAACAACTTGTGAAAATTCGCGATATCGGAGATGTTGTTGCCGGGGGAATTGTTGACTTTTTTAGGAGCGAGAGCGTTAAAAACTTGTTAGACAAACTTGCCGACTTGGGGGTTTCGCCAAAAACCGCAGAGGCTGTAACGGGCGGCGCGCTTTTTGGGCAAAACGTCGTCATTACGGGCACACTTGAGAACATGTCGAGAAAGGAAGCGGGCGAACTTGCCAAAAAAGCAGGCGCAACCGTTCAATCTGCCGTTGCAAAGAGCACGACAATTTTGCTTGCGGGACAAAAAGCGGGGAGCAAGCTTAAAAAGGCACAAGATTTGGGAATAAGAATTATTAGCGAAGAGGAATTTGAGAGGTTAATAAAATGAAACAAGGGAAGCTCACAAACAAACAGCTGAAGAATTTGATCTTAGACAAGCTCAGTTTTCAACGCAAAGAAGTTCTCGTCGGCTCAAATGTTGGCGAGGATTGTGCTGTTATCGACTTTGGGCAAAATCTAGTGGTAGCGTCGACCGATCCGATTACAGGAGCAGACAAAAATGCCGGAAAACTGGCAATCGTCGTAAACGCAAATGACATCTGTGCCGCGGGTGCGACTCCCGTGTGTGCGCTTATTACACTCATGGTTCCGCCGAGCACACTTCCCTCACAAATTGAAAGCATCATCGACGATACCATTTCGCAGGCGGAAAAATTTGGCATCCAGATTGCAGGTGGACATACCGAGGTGACAGACGCGGTTACTAAGCCCATTATATGCACAACTATGCTCGGAAAAACCGACAAGAAACTATCTGTTAAAAACATATTGCCGGGCGACACACTTATCATGACAAAATACGCAGGGATTGAAGGCACATACATCATTGCAAGCGACTTTCACGCTAAAGTTGAACTTACGGATGTTGAGTACGGCGACGCGCTTGCATTTGAACATGAACTTTCCATTGCACTTGAGGCAAAACTTATTGCTTCTCTTGGCAATGTTAGCGCTATGCACGACGTTACCGAAGGCGGAATTTTGGGTGCGGTTTACGAGATGTGCGAGGGGGCAGACCTGGGCATTCACATCGATATAGATTCCATCAACGTGCATCCCGTAACAAAAAAGATTTGTGATGCGCTCGACCTAAACCCGTACAGGCTCATTTCGAGCGGTTGCCTACTTGCCGCAGTAGATTCGGACGGATTAAAGGAAATTGAGCTACTGAAATCTCACGGTGTAAAGTGCAAAGTTATAGGAAAGTTTAATGACACAGGCAAGGTCACCGCAACAAAAAACGGAAAAACAGGCAAGGTCAATCCTCCCTCCTCCGACGAGCTTTATAAAGTGACTGAAAACGCAGAGAAAGCTTAAATAAGCACAAAAAACGCACAAAGAGTAAATTTTTCGTTTCAATTGTAAACAATGTGTGAACAAACCATTGAATAATCTTCACGGGTGTGCTATAATCCATTAGCCGAAACGGAGGGGCAACTAATGCGCAGTATGACAGGATTTGGACGAGCAGAATATGAACAATCCGGACACAGATTTTTAGTCGAGATAAAGTCAGTAAACCACAGATTTTTAGACGTGAACGTAAGAGTCCCGAGGACGATGTTGTACATCGAAGAGGCTATACGCGATTTTTTGAAAACCAAACTTTCAAGAGGCAGGGTAGAAGTTTTTGTGACATACACCCCAACGCTTGAAAAGGAACGGGTCATCCGTGTAGACACAAAGCTCATCTCAAGTTACTGGAACGCTTCTAGAGAACTTGCCAAACAGATTCCGGCTCAAGACGACGTGACCTTGCAATCTCTCATGAAAATTCCCGATGCGGTCGTATTTTCACAGCCGCCCGAGGACGAAGATTCTGTAAAAAACGTGGCATTGACAGCCTGCGATTCGGCAGTACTGATGCTTGTAAATTCAAGAAATACAGAGGGTCTAAGAATAAGCGAAGACATCCTCTTAAGAATAGAAACGCTCGAGCATTTACTTGAAAACATAAAGACAAGAGAACCCCTCGTTGAAAACGAGTACAGAGAAAAACTTAAAACTAAGCTTGAAGTTGCCCTGGCAAACGTCGAGCTTGACGAAAACAGACTCGCCGCAGAGGTGCTCTACTTTGCGGACAGAAGCTCTGTCACGGAGGAAATCGTTCGCCTAAAAAGCCACCTTACTGAGTGCAAAAACATGTTGGATTCAGACGGCGCAGGCGGAAGAAGCCTAGACTTCATCGTCCAGGAGCTAAACCGTGAGTTTAACACCATAGGCTCAAAATCGGCAGATGTCACCATAACAAAATGGGTTATAGAGGCAAAATCCGAGGTTGAAAAAATTCGTGAACAGGTTCAAAACATAGAGTAGCGGAGGTCACTTTGGGAGGCAAAATCGGTAACACACTTGTTAATATAGGATTTGGAAATGTCGTGTCAGCGGGCAAGATTGTCGTGGCACTGAGCCCCGATTCTGCGCCCGTAAAGCGGATGGTTTCAGACGCAAAGGCGCAAGGCTTACTTATTGATGCGACGTACGGAAGAAAGACACGGGCTGTTGTCGCCACGGACAGCGGGCATATAGTTTTGTGCCCCGTCACTCCCGAGACAATTGCCGCAAGGATCGACAGTAAGGAGAAATAAAATGAGTAAAGAAGGATTATTGTTTGTTATTTCGGGGCCCTCGGGCGTCGGAAAGGGCACTGTTATTAAAAAAATTCGTGAGATTGACCCGAATATCTACCTCAGCGTATCATGCACGACAAGAGCTCCCAGACACTACGAGACGCACGCACAAGATTACTACTTTATCAGCGAGGATGAGTTTTACAAGGCAGCACAACACGGAGAATTTTTTGAACATGCAATAGTCTTTGGCGGAACGGGCTACGGTACGCTGAAAAGCGAACTGGAAAAGCGCAAACAGGGGCATGATGTTTTTCTCGAGATCGACGTTCAGGGTGCTATGAAAGCAAGAGAAGAAGTTCCCGAGCTTGTTAGCATTTTCGTCGCACCCCCAAGCGCAAAAGACCTTGAAAACAGACTAAGAGGAAGAAAGTCCGACTCTGAAGAGTCTATTGCAAAGAGACTTAAAACGGCAATCGAAGAGATAAACAGAGCTCACGAATATGACTACATCGTAATAAATGACGACGTGGACGAATGCGCGGAAGAAATTCTCGGCATAATAAATACAGAGCATAAAAAACACAAAAACAACGCACGAGTTGCGGCAATGTTAGAAGATTTTTAATTTTTGGAGGAAACACAATGATTTATCCCGAACTACACGACCTACTTGAAAAGGCAGATTGCAGATATACTCTAGTCGTCGAAACGGCAAAGCGCGCAAGGCAACTTGTAGACAAAGCGCAGCCTTTAACCGACATTCCCAACGCGAACCCAGTTTCACAGGCAGTTGAAGAGATTAGCAGCGACAAGATAACCTACGTCAGCCAAAACACCCAGCTATGAGCACTGTCGTACTCGGTGTATGCGGCGGAATTGCAGCTTACAAATCTGCGATGCTTGTCAGCTTGCTAAAAAAGGCAGGCATGGACGTTCATGTCGTGATGACAAAAAACGCATGTCAATTTGTGTCTGAGCTGACATTTGAAACGCTAAGCGCAAACGCCGTAACCACCGACACATTTTCAAGAAACACTCCCCACGACGTCTGGCACATAAGCCTTGCAAAACGTGCGGATATAACGATAATTGCGCCTGCCACAGCCAATATCATTGCAAAATCGGCAAATGGAATGGCAGACGACTTTTTATCGACTTATTTGCTTGCGACAAAAAGCAAGCTTATTTTTGCACCTGCAATGAACACGGCTATGTTTGAACACTCGGCAACTCAACACAACTTAGACATTTTACGACAAAGAGGTTGTGAAATAATGCTTGCACAGGATGGACTTTTAGCTTGCGGAGACACAGGCAAAGGTCGCATGGCAGAACCCGAGGATATTCTCTCTCTCGCCCTAAAACTTTCGGCGCAAAACCTAGATTTGGCAGGCAAGAACATTCTTGTTACGGCAGGCCCTACCGTCGAAGCTATAGACGAAGTTCGCTTTTTAACGAACCGTTCGACCGGAAAGATGGGCTATGCAATTGCGCAATGTGCAGCAAAAAGAGGCGCAAATGTCACACTTATATCGGGACCTGTAAACATACAAGCACCCGAAGTTTCTCGGTTTATTTCCGTAAAAAGCGCCCAAGAGATGTACGAACAGGCAATCTGTGCATATAGCCAAGCCGACATCGTGATAAAAACCGCAGCCGTTGCCGACTACACTCCAAAGTCCTACATTTCAGGAAAGATGGAAAAATCCGGCGACTTGTCACTTGAACTTGTGCGCACAAAGGATATTCTAGCCGAGATGGGCAAGCTTAAACAGCATCAAATACTGGTTGGTTTTGCGGCGCAGACGCACAACCTCGAAGAATATGCAAAACAAAAACTTGCCAAGAAAAATCTCGATATGATTTGTGCAAACGACGTTTCAAAAGCGGACATAGGTTTTGGAAGCGACAATAACAGCGTGCTCATCATAAAAAAAGACGGAAGCAAAATTTCCACGGGCAATAGGACTAAATTTCAGGTTGCCGACGCTATTTTGGATGAAGTCAGACAAATTATGTGAATAATCGCACTTCTTTTTCAGTAAAGATATAATGGTTTACCAAATAAGCCAAATATCTTTAGGCGGTGAAGAAATGCGTGTTGTATTTTTAAAAAAATCGTTGCTCCTCAGAGTAGGAATTGTAGCTCTCATTCTCGTCGGTGCTATCATCTACGCACGTTCTCTTTTTAGCGAAAGTGAGCCGGTAATGAGCGAATCTGCAGTGCAGGAGACGCAAGTTCCCGATGCACAAAGCGACAGCGTAGCTCTCACGTTTGACACAGCGTTTGGAGAGGACATGACGCTTATGATTTTAGACGTGCTAAAACAGCAAAATATTCCGGCTACTTTTAGCGTTGTCGGCGCATGGGCAAACGAAAACTCTCAACTTTTAAGGCTTATTCATGCGGATGGACACGAAATTATCAGCCATTCGATGAACCACAATCGCTATGTTGACATGACAGACGAAGAAATTTTGCAGGACGCTCAGTCTGCTCAGGCTGTCATTTCGGGTCTTGCAGGAGTTCAGACCGAGCTTATAAGAGTGCCCTACGGTGCATCCG
>CAYJIQ010000017.1:14761-15125 GCA_964370275.1 uncultured Christensenellaceae bacterium | reverse complement strand
TAAACTATTTATGGTTTTTGGGACAGGTAAACGTCTCCCTCTGAATATCTTGACGCAAACAACATGTGGCAACAAAGCGACCCTGCTATTCTTGAGCCTATCGTAAAGGAAGTTATTGCCTCCAGCGAAAAAATCGTTGCAGATATAAAGAGCGGCAAAGAGAAAGCTATGATGGCGCTCATCGGAAAGATTATGAAACAAACAGGTGGTCGTGCAAATGCAACGGTTGTTCGTGAGCTTGTAGATACGCTAATATAGTCGGTGACAACGTGAAAAACAAACTGATAAACTACTTACTTGACGTTCCCTCCGTACCTTGCCACACAAAACTAGACGTTTCAACTCCCGAGCTCGTACTGGGTCA
>CAYJIQ010000017.1:6374-14751 GCA_964370275.1 uncultured Christensenellaceae bacterium | reverse complement strand
TCAAGTGCCGAGAAAACCCCGCAAATATTTCGCCTGAGCTCAGGGAAGAACTGGCAAGAGACGGGCAATCTCCGCATACTGTAGTAATTACCTGTTCTGATAGTCGAGTGGTTCCCGAACACATATTTCTTGCAGGACTCGGCGGACTGTTTAACGTAATGACCGCGGGAAATGTAGTTAGTGCGCACATAAGAGGAAGCGCAGAATACGGCGCACTTTATCTCGGCGCAAAGGTGATTTTGGTTCTTGGGCATACGGATTGCGGCGCTATTACAGCGACGATAAACGGAGTTAGAGACGGCGATATAGCAAGCATTACAGACGAGATAAGCCGAGCAATCGGAGACGAGCAAGACACTTATAAAGCCGAAGTTTTGAACATAAACAACTCAATTTCGCGACTGCTTGAAAGCAGAATTATAAGAAAGCTGGTCTCTCAAAAAAAAGCTTTGGTAATCGGCGCAATCTACGACACTCACTCAGGAGTTGTAGATTGGCTTTAAGACATGCGAATAAAACATAAGCGATACTTTGTCTGCAAAGATGCTCTAATGTAATTACAGACACTCAAACGCAAAAAAACTTGAAAACACGACAATAACCGTATATAATGTTAAATGCGGATTGTCCGCAAAAAGAAAACTAGAGGTACTGAAATGAATTATAAATTTGCTAATAGATATGATGGAATTTCGGGAAGCGCAATAAGAAACATATTTGCACTTCTCGCAGACCCTTCGATAATTTCGTTTGCAGGGGGAAATCCTTCTCCTGCGACATTTCCCGCAAGCTCAATGGCAATAATTGCCGACGAAATGTTAAAGGCACAGGGCGCAAGCATTTTGCAGTATGGCGGAACAATCGGAAGACCCGATCTTCTAAAAAGCGTCAAAGAACTCTTCGAAAAAGAGGGACTTTCCCCTTCAATGGAAGAGCTTATCATCACATCGGGTTCTTCGCAGGGAATCGACCTTATGACACGCTCGTTTATCGACAAAGGTGATGTTATTTTGGTAGAAAGCCCGACCTTCCTTGGCTCTTTACAAACGTTTAAGCTATATGAAGCGCAGCTCGTAGAAGTAAATATGGATGAGGAAGCGATGGACTTACACGATTTAGAAGAGAAAATCATCAAGTACTCACCTAAATTCGTATACACAATTCCGACGTTTCAAAACCCTTCGGGAAAGACAATGAGCGAAGAACGCAGAAAGATTATGTATGACATCTGCGAAAAGTACGGAGTTATGATTTTAGAGGACGATCCTTATTGGCAACTCAGATACGAAGGCGAACATCAAAAGCCGATTAAATTTTTTGACAAAAGCAACATTGTTGTCAAACTAATGAGCTTTTCAAAAATTATCTCACCCGGACTGCGCGTCGGTGCGGCTTATGCACACCCCGATATAATCGCTAAATTCAACATGGGCAAGCAGGGACAGGATGTTCACACGGCAAACCTCAACCAAGCAATGGTAAACGAGTACATAACACAAAAATTACTCGAACCGCACATACAAGAAATTTGCGAGTACTACAGGGCAAAATGGCAACTTCAAAACCGTCTTGCGGCTGAGTACCTGCCGTTTGGTACTAAGATTGCAAATGCACAGGGTGGAATGTTCCTTTGGGCAGAGCTTCCCGAAAAATACAACACGACTGAGCTTTTTAAAAAAGCCGTTGAAACAAAAGTTGCATATGTGCCGGGAACGCATTTTTATGCAAACGGCGGACACCACAACACTTTGAGGCTCAACTTTACCATGGTCGATGAAGATAAAATCGAAAAGGGAATGGAGATACTCGGAGGGGTTTTCTCGGACTGAGTAAAGATATAGGAGAATATGATGAGAAATGCATTTGACGTTCTAAACGAACGCGGTTTTGTAAAACAAGTAACCCACGAGGGACTAAAGGAAATGCTAGATAAAGAAAGCGTATCCTTTTACATAGGATTTGACCCTACCGCTGATAGCCTTCATGTAGGTCACTTTGTCGCACTAATGGCGATGGCACACATGCAACGTTGCGGACACAGACCAATCGTCCTTCTCGGCGGCGGAACAGGAATGATCGGCGACCCGAGCGGAAAGACGGACATGCGCTCGATGATGACAACAAACACCATCGACCATAACGTCGCTCAATTTAGAAAACAAATCGGTAAATTCCTCGACTTTAGCGAAGGGGGCGCAATCATGGTAGACAACGCTGAATGGCTTAGAACGCTAAACTACATTGAATTTTTGCGTGAAATCGGCTCTAGCTTCTCGGTAAACAGGATGCTTACAGCAGAGTGTTATAAACGCAGACTCGAAAAGGGGCTAACATTCCTAGAGTTTAACTACATGATAATGCAGGCATACGACTTCTTAGAGCTTTTCAGAAAGCACGGTTGCAAACTACAGATGGGCGGAGACGACCAGTGGAGCAACATCTTAGCAGGAGCAGACCTCATTCGCAGAAAAGAACGCGGTGAAGCATTCGGGCTCACCTGCAAACTTCTGCTTAAATCCGACGGTAACAAGATGGGCAAGACAGAAAGCGGTGCGCTTTGGCTGGATAGAGATAAGACTTCACCCTACGACTTTTACCAATATTGGAGAAATGTTGCGGATGCAGATGTTGAAAATTGCCTCTCCCTACTTACATTCCTCCCAATGGAAGAAGTTAAGAAACTTTCATCACTCGAAGGCGAAAAGATTAACGAAGCTAAAAAAGTTCTTGCCTTTGAAATAACAAAACAGATTCACAGCGAACAGGATGCAATTGAAGCTCAAAAGGCCGCTGAAGCTCTGTTTGCGGGCGGGGGCCAAGGTGGAAACATCCCAACAACCAAACTTTGTGCAGAGGATTTTGAAGCTAACAAACTTGTCATAGATATGCTCATCACCTGCGGGATTACAAAGTCTAAAGGCGAAGGCAGAAGACTTATTAAAGAAGGCGGTATAAGCGTCAACGGAGAAAAAGTTACGGATGAATTCGCAGAGATTGCACAAAGCGACCTCGTAGACGGATATGTCATGATAAAAAAGGGCAAAAAGATTTTCCACAGGGTTTGCATCAAGTGATGAACAGCTTTATAACTCTTGCAAACGACGTCGAATCCGAACAGGTTATAAAGAAATCACGCTTTATCGGCAGACTTATAAAAGTTTCGTCGATGGAAGATGCACAGGAGAAAATAAGCGCTTTCAAAAAGCAGTTTTGGGATGCCACGCACAACTGTTCTGCTATAATCTGCGGAAATAACCGAGAGTATATGCGCTCTAGTGACGATGGCGAACCACAGGGAACTGCGGGAGTTCCGATGCTCGAGGCGCTAAAAGGAAGCGGGATTACCGATGTCCTCGCCATTGTTACGAGATATTACGGTGGGATTATGCTTGGGGCGGGAGGACTTGTTCGTGCATATTCGGGAGGAGTTTCAAACGCAGTCGCTCATGCGCAGTTGCTCATTAATTCTCCCTTTACCGTGCAAAACGTAACGATGCCCTACACACTTTGGGGCAAAGTTCAAAATGTGGTAGCTAATGCAAATTTTATTGTTGAAAATACAGAATTTACCGACAACGTTACTGCGACTCTGCTCGTCAGCCCCGAGCGAGAGCAAGAATTTTTAAAGCTAATTTCAGAGGTGACCATGGGCAAAGTTGCGCCCATTCACATAAATACTGCGTACAGACAGATGCCCTATGTCGAAAAATAGGGTTTTAAAAAATATTTAGGAGAGATGATATGAAACTTAATTTTGTAAAAAGAGAACAACTAAAGCAAAAACCTCAAGACGAGAATAAGCTTGGATTTGGACAGATTTTCACTGACTACATGCTCGTGATGAGATACAACGAGCAAAAAGGCGGCTGGTATGAGGCAAACATTGAGCCTTTTGATGATTTTAAACTTTCGCCGGCAGCACTGGTACTTCACTACGCACAGACTGTCTTTGAAGGCATGAAGGCGTATAAACGTGAAGACGGCAAAATCAATATGTTCAGACCTTGGGATAATGTAGAAAGACTTGGAATTTCTGCAGACAGAATCTGCATGGCTAAGTTTGACAATGAATTTGTTCTTAATGCAATTTACGAGCTTATCAAGACTGAGCAGGATTGGATTCCCTCAGCACCAGGAACTTCCCTATATATCCGTCCTACATATATCGGCATAGACCCATTCCTCGGAGTTAAAGCAGCAAGCGAATATCTACTCTACGTCATCCTAACCATTGCAGTTGAAAGCAATTACGTTCGTGCTGTTAAAGGCGGTACGGGATATACAAAGGCTGGCGGAAACTATGCAGCTTCCCTACTTGCCGGCGAAGAGGCTCATAAAAAAGGCTATTCGCAGGTTCTATGGCTAGACGGCAAGGAAAACAAGTATATAGAAGAAGTTGGCGCGATGAACATCTTCTTTAAAGTCGATGGAAAAGTAATCACTCCTCCGCTTGAGGGCTCTATTCTCCCGGGAATAACTCGTCGCTCCATCATCGAGCTTGTAAAAGAGATGGGCATTGAAGTGGTCGAGCGTCAAATCTCCATCGACGAAATTTATGAGGCAAGCAAATCGGGCAAACTTGAAGAAGTTTTCGGAACGGGCACCGCAGCCGTTGTCTCCCCTGTTAAAGAACTAATATGGGAAGATAAGACAATAACTGTCGGAAGCGGCGAG
Organism: uncultured Christensenellaceae bacterium; assembly: GCA_964370275.1. Lineage (GTDB taxonomy): Bacteria > Bacillota > Clostridia > Christensenellales > Christensenellaceae > CAYJIQ01. Next base: position 10,077 of record CAYJIQ010000017.1, on the reverse strand, counting down.
ATGGGCGTGCTTACAAGCAAGCTATACGACACGCTGACGGGCATCCAATACGGTAAAATTGAGGACACCCACGGCTGGACAATAACACTGTAAAAGTAAAAAATATATAAAACAATTGCTACATGCGTTTATTTATCGCTCATTATATTGTATAATGGAACACGATAACTAAGCGCATGTATTTGCAACGGAGGTTTTATGAAAGAAATTCTATACCTCGTTATACCTTGTTACAACGAGCAAGAAGTGCTCCCTGAGGCTTCTAAACAACTAAAAGAAAAGATGCTTTCTCTCATTTCGAGCGAAAAGGTATCACCTGATAGCAAAATCGTTTTTGTCAACGACGGTTCCAAGGACAAAACTTGGGAAATGATTTGTGAACTTCACGAAGCAGACCCAATATTTAGCGGAGTTTGTCTTTCAAGAAACAGAGGGCATCAAAATGCACTATTGGGTGGCCTTATGACGGTTAAAGACCACGCGGATATGGTTATTTCACTTGATGCCGATTTGCAGGATGATATTGATGCAATAGACGAAATGGTCGATAAGTACTACGAAGGTAATGACGTTGTATACGGAGTTCGAAGTTCAAGAAAGACGGATAGTTTCTTTAAAAGAGGCACTGCACAAGGTTTTTACAAGATGCTCAAATGGATGGGTGTGGACACAGTTTACAACCACGCGGACTATCGACTTTTAAGCAAACGGGCACTCAACGCCCTTGAAGACTTTGCAGAGGTAAATATCTTTTTAAGAGGCATGGTTCCAATGCTCGGGTTTAGAAGCGATGTGGTGTACTACGAAAGAAAAGAGCGCTTTGCCGGCGAATCTAAATACCCGCTTAAAAAGATGCTCGGATTTGCTTTTGAAGGGGTAAGTTCTCTTTCCATCCGACCGATGAGATTTATTCTTATGATTGGAATTATTACATTCATTGCGAGTATCGGATTTTCAGTATACTTCCTGATTCGATATTTTTCGGGGATGACGGTAGAAGGTTGGGTTACGACGGTCATGAGCATATGGTTGCTCGGCGGATTGCAACTCATCGCAATCGGAATTATCGGGCAGTATATCGGTAAAATATACCTTGAAAGCAAAGCACGCCCGAGGTATATCATATCTGAGTTTTTAAACAACTGATTAAAGGGCACGGCTAGAATCTCAGCACCTATATTTTTTAAATATGCCCTAGAGTTTTTGGAGCATAAAAAGGAGGGAATTTTATGTTTGAAAATATTTTGCATTCTTTTGTGATAATTCTTGCATTAGTGGTTGCAACGGGTTTTATCAACGAAAAGTTAATCAAATTGCCAAACGAAATAGCTTATCTCATTGCCGGTTTGCTAATAAGCCTGGTTTTGATATTCTTCTTTGGCAACGCCGGAACGCAACAAATTGATAATATCATGCCTCACTTCATATTAGAAGATTACTTAGTCCAAGGCGTTCTTTGCTTCATGCTCTTTGCCGGTTCATGCAGGCTTCGCTTCTGCGATCTAAAACCGGGCGCAAAGATGATATCCTGCCTGGCGATATTAACGACAATAGTCGCCGCTGTTATCTACGGAGCTCTTTGCTACCTGTTATCTTCGCTTGTAGGGCTTGATTTTTCACTTCCCGAATGCCTACTGCTCGGTGCGATTATCTCTCCCACCGACCCTATCGCAGCAATGAGCATATTAAGAAAAGTTGGACTACCCGAAGATGTCGGCACAACAATCGAAGGCGAGTCTTTATTCAACGACGGCGTAGGTATCGCCCTTTTTAGTGTTATTTACGGCATGTTTGAAACCGGAGATGAAATCACCTTTATCAGTTTTGGAACGGTTATGCTCGAATCTATTATCGGCGCAGTAGCTGTGGGTTTTGTAATCTCATTTTTGCTGTTTATATTTTTTAAACATTCTTCAAGCAGATCTACTCGAATTTTCATAAGCCTGCTTGCTGTTGCCGGTTCATATGTAGTATGCGATGAATTGGGTTTTTCAGCCGCTATCGCAGCAGTAGTGTGTGGAATCTACTTTGCAACACAAGTTGACAAGCTTGAGCAAAAAGATCCAACTCCCTTCATTCGGTACAGAGATTTTTGGGCGGTAGTTGACGGACTGCTCAATTCTCTTCTATACGTTATGCTCGGTCTTACTGTAATAAACGTATTTTTGTATGCACCCGACAATTGGATTTTCCCTGCTATTGCCGTGGTTTGTAATATTATCGCTCGCTGGACAGGGGTTTTTACCAGTGCACTAATCATAAAAGAAAGACCCTCCAGCTACAGTCTATTTCGTTTTACAAACCTATTTACGTGGGCAGGTCTTAAGGGCGCACTCTCGCTGGCACTTGCTATGAGCACAGCTCCCGCACTCGATTCTGAGGTGTTTAATGCGATTATAGTCGCTACATTCTCGGTTGTGCTGTTTACAACCATCGGACAGGGGCTTACAATCGGAGCATTTTATAAATCAAGTGAACGTCGACATGGTAAATAGTCTATAAATAAGAACCTGACCCGTTACCGCAATCAAGATTGCGAACGGGTATCCCAAAACCTTACTGTTTCACAATAAAAAAGAGCACTCCGTGAAAGCGCTCTTTTTTTGTGTCTATTTCAAATACTGCAAAATTTCTATTTTCTCATCATCAAATCCTCTAAAGAAAATGCAGGTCACACATGCAGACATCTTCTCGTCCACAACCAGCTGTGGTGTTCAAATACAACTCCCTTATCCGCAAGTTGCTTCATCTTAATAAAACGTCCTAGACCTCTCAATATCGGTGATGAAAACTCCGAGTCGAGCCAAAACTTTAATCATAACAATGCTACCTATTTTAAACGCAACTTGCACCAATTATGCATTTTCTCTAACTTCATCCTGTTGTTTTTTTACCCCGAAGCCGCTTGAAATTGCGCAAGTATAACAACTTCTCTTGCAATCTCCACACCTAATACACTCGGGCGAATTTATGTTATTCATTACGTCCACATTCATCTTACATACGTTGTTGCACTTTCCACATTTTGTACATAGCGATTCGTCAACCTTCATTGTGTACAGACTAAATTTATTAAACAGTGCATAAATAGCCCCGAGCGGACATACGTACTTGCAAAATGGTCTGTATGTAAAGAGCGACAATAATAATATGACTGCCATTACCGAAAGCTTTATATAAAAAAGTGTACCTACTATCGAAGCAAGTTGCTCGTTTGTGCTGATAAGGGGAATCGCACCCTCAACCATTCCGGCTGGACAGATGTATTTGCAAAAATATGGTTGACCCAACCCAAACTGATCTGTTAAAAGCATGGGCATCATAATTACAAACGAAATTAGTATTCCGTACTTTAAATACCGTAAAGCTTTATCAATCTTTACGGGAATTTTTATCTTAGGTAGCTTTATCTTGTGCAAAAAATCCTGTATCATCCCAAACGGACATAAAAATCCACACACTAGCCTGCCAAGCAAAACACCAAATAACAACAGCGTCCCCAGCACATAGTAAGGAACGGAAGTTCCGCTTGTACCAAGTGCCGCCTGTAACGCACCGATAGGACATGAACCCAGAGCCCCCGGGCACGAATAGCAATTAAGCCCCGGGACGCACACTTGTTTTAGGTTTCCCTGATATATCTGTCCTGTAAAAAAACCTACTAAGTAACCGTTGGTAATCGCTGTAAAACCAAGCTGAAAAA